>JASEHO010000083.1:3998-6878 GCA_030018505.1 bacterium | reverse complement strand
TACATTTTACATTGAACTTTACTCGGTTACTTCAGATGAGTAAAGTGTTACGAAATCTGTTAGTTATCCTGACATACCCAATTTATGGCAGTGGTAGGTGTTTCTCTTCTTCTTCTGAGATAAACTCCATGACCTCTTCTGGAGTCTTTAAGAGATTGAGCCTTTCGCGGATGTAATTGTGTTTTAGAAGGCGGGATATTCTGGCGAGTATCTTTATCTGAAAGTTAGAAGCCTCTTGAGGCACGACCAATAAAAAGACTAAGTGGACTGGTTTTCCATCAATACTATTGAACTCTATGCCTCCCTCACACTGGCAGATAGCAAGCATTGCTTTTGTTACGCTCTTTGCCTTTGTATGAGGGATAGCCACACCTTGACCAAGCCCTGTGCTCATCACCTCTTCTCTGGCAAGAACACCTTCTATGACCTCGTCCTTATCAAAGTCATATTTGTCAGCCAAAGCAGAGACCAATTCTTTAATTGCATCTTGTTTCTTCTTTTTCCCCTTAATCCATTTAATTATTCCACCATCTCTTATTACTTCTACAACTTTCATTTTGCTCCTTCTGTAATAATAATTATCCTGTTGTCTGAGACCTTGAGAAATCCTGTCTTTGTTTCCATCTCCTTCTTATCAACCCTTATTTTTCCTTCTGAAAGGCTTGATATGAGTGGAGCATGGTCGTTCAATATCCCAATCTCTCCTATAATCCCTGGTGCAGTTACAGAATCTGCTTCCCCTGAAAAGAGAACACCCTCTGGTGTAGCTATCTCAACCTGCATTATAAAGTGAAAAGTGAAAAGTTAAAAGTGAAAAGTTATGGGACGGTTTATTTTCATCGTTTTTTCCTGTGATTTCTTGCAGAAATTGGAAATTAGAAATTAGGAAGAAATTTGAAATCATATCTTCTTTCTTGCCAATTTCAAATTTCTAATTTCAAATTCTCATTTCTAATTTCCATTTTTTACGCTGCAAGCTTTCACACTAAAATGAACTGTCTCCATTTGTTTTTAATTTTTAGTTTTTACTCTGTTTCCTGTTCCTTCTTTAGCTTCTTATAGTTCTCATGAACCTCATCCATGCCACCAACCATATAGAAGCACTGGTCCGGAATTTCATCACACTTTCCATCAACAATCTCTGCAAAACCCTTAATGGTATCCTTTACTGGAACATACCTTCCGCTTTTACCTGTAAAGACCTCAGCCACAAAGAATGGCTGGCTGAGAAACTTTTGAATCTTTCTTGCCCTCTCAACAGTCAGCTTATCTTCTTCACTCAACTCCTCCATTCCAAGAATACTGATAATGTCTCTGAGATCCTTATACCTCTGAAGCACAGCCTGAACCCTTCTGGCTGTCTGATAATGCTCCTCTCCTAAGAGTTTAGGGTCCAAAATTCTTGAGGTGGAATCCAATGGGTCAACTGCTGGGTATATCCCAAGCTCAGCTATCTGACGAGAGAGGACGATTGAAGAATCTAAATGGGTAAATGTTGTGGCTGGGGCTGGGTCTGTCAGGTCATCTGCAGGAACATATATTGCCTGGACAGAGGTGATTGAGCCCTTTGTGGTAGAGGTGATCCTTTCTTGTAAGGCTCCCATATCAGTAGCAAGGGTTGATTGGTAGCCGACAGCAGATGGAATCCTTCCAAGAAGGGCTGAGACCTCAGAACCTGCCTGGATAAACCTAAAGATATTGTCAATGAAGAGAAGAACATCCTGTCCCTTTATGTCCCTGAAGTATTCAGCCACAGTAAGAGCAGACAAGCCAATCCTGAACCTTGCCCCAGGAGCTTCTTGCATCTGACCATAGACAAGGGCTGTCTTCTTCAAAACCCCGGACTCCTTCATTTCAAGATAGAGGTCATTTCCTTCACGGGTTCTTTCTCCTACACCACCAAAAACAGAGACACCACCGTGCTCCTCAGCAACATTTCTGATAAGCTCCATAACAAGAACTGTCTTTCCAACGCCTGCTCCGCCAAATAACCCTACCTTTCCGCCTTTGGCTAAGGGTGCTAAAAGATCAACAGACTTTAAGCCTGTCTCAAACATCTCTTTGACTGTCTCTTGTTCAGCAAAGGTAGGAGGTGCTTTATGGATGGGATGATAATCTTCGGCGCTTACAGGGCCTGCCTCATCTATGGGATTACCCAGAACGCCAATCATTCTGCCAAGAAGCCCAGAACCAACAGGTGCTTTAATGGGTGAACCAGTATCCGTTACTTTCATTCCCCTTACTAATCCATCTGTTCCCTCCATAGATATCGCCCTGACTGTATCATCGCCTAAGTGCTGCGCACATTCAATGATTATCTTTTCCTCACCCTTCTCAATCACTAAGGCATTATAGATTTGGGGAACATCACCCTCTGAAAACTCCACATCTACAACTGGACCCATCACCTGTTTCACTGCCCCTATTTTCATTAGAAAAAGTATAAATATGAGATTTTAGTGTTGTCAATAATAAAATTGAATATTCAAATCTATACGGGATGGACGGGATTTGAACCCGCGATCTTCAGGTTGACAGCCTGATATGTTAACCTGGCTACACCACCACCCCGCAAGGACTAAATTTAAGCAAGAACCATTGGAAGGGGATTCAATTCTCTCTTTAGTGGATTTAATGATAATCCCAATGCTTCTTTAGTTTTATCTTCTTTCAATATTTCTACTAAACTGGGCGAAGCAGGATTTGAACCTGCGACCCCTTGCGTGTAAAGCAAGTGCTCTCCCGCTGAGCCATTCGCCCTTTCAATAAGAGATTAGACAAAAGACCACAGACTATAGGCTAAAAAGGTTTTTTAATAAAATTTATGTATGTGTTTAGCTATCTATTGATGCTTTGGAGTGCGAAAGCTTGCTTTCGCTT
>JASEHO010000083.1:0-3988 GCA_030018505.1 bacterium | reverse complement strand
TTTCCAATGCCTCTTCCAATGCCTCTACGCAAAAATAGACCTCCTGAAGAGTTGCTTAGACGCCAGGACAGAACATAACGGCTAAACCAATCAACAATAGCCACAAGGTACAAAAATCCTTGTCTTAGACGGATGTAAGTAATATCAGCACTCCATACTTGGTTAGGATGGGTAATATCCATATGGTGTATGTGTTTAGCTATCTATTGGTGCTTTGGAGTGCGAAAGCTTGCTTTCGCTTTTAGTTTTAGTTTTACCGCCAAACCCTAAAGCGGATGGCTTGTCCACCGCACTCCATACTGCTTGTGTTACGCTTGTAATCGACTGATTTCATTTTAAGTTATATAGACTGTCTCCTTTTACCCATCTAAACACATACGAAAAATTTACTAGCTGATAACTGAGGGGTTACCATCCATTACAGAAAATCCTTGAAATCCTAATAGCTTTGTAATATAATCTTCTTGTTGCATCTCTGGGTAACCCTCCTTTCTTGAGATGGATTTAGAGGGTTATAATACCCTACGAGATGCAACACTTTCAAGAGATTAATTGTTTGCACTAAATTCCGTGAAGAGCCTTTTTGTTTAACCTCTTTCTTCTCTTTTTTCTTCTTCACGCCCCAGATTATACCTATCAAAATTCTCGTAACACTATTCTATACTGCAGTAGATAACCCCATCTTCTGTTATTATTCTATCTACCCGCTGGTCATGCTCATTTCTTGGAAGTTCTTCTGTTAATTGGCAGGAGAAGCAGAGACCAATCTTTATTGAGCCTGTCTTCGCCAAAAGCCTGTCATAGAAACCTTTTCCATAACCTATCCTTCCTCCATCCTTGCTAAAGACAAGACCCGGAACAATAATTAGCTCTATTCCTTCTAATTCTGTTTCTGTTTCTGCGTTTGGCTCTAATATCCCATAATATCCAGGGCTAAGCTCTGAAAGGCTCTTTATCTCAAATACTTTAAGCTCATCTCTAAATACTTTTGGCAAGAAACACCTCTTTTTGGCTAAGGACTCTTCAACCATTGGCAGTGTCTCAACCTCTGACCTTTCGGAGGCATAAAATAGAATAGAATTTGCCAGTTCAAATTCTTTAAGGCAAAAGAGATTTTGTTTTATCTTTTGTGAAAGAGAGGATTTTTCTGTAGGTGAAAGGCTATTGCGGATATCTAAAAAAGCCTTTCTAAAAAAAGATTTTTCCATTCTATAAAACCATTTTTACCCCAACAAGGACAGAAAGTCTATCCCCTGGATAGTCTTCTCTCTTTAGATATGAGGTATTGAAAAGGTTGTTTATCTTAAGAAACCAGAGGCTCTTTTCTTCTTCTCTCTCTGCTGTTAAATCGAAGATAGCAGATGAGGGAATCTCTCCCTGAGAACCAACAAAGGATACAGAGGGCTTTAGAGAAAAAGGTCTTTTTTTATACTCTAAAGACACCCCTGCCTCTTGTTTTGGAAGATAGGGAATATCCTTATTAAAATTAACTAAGTATATTTCTGCCTCAAGTTTCATATTCTCTTTTAGTCTCCACAAAAGGTTGGATTTTGCTCCAAACAAGGCCACAGTAGAGCTCAGATTTTTTGGTTCATAAAGTCCAGGTTCTTTCTTTGCATAATAGATATGGTCTTTTGTGCTTTGGACAAAGCAACCCATGCTAATGGCAAGATTTTTGGTATAAAATTCACCATCTCCAGAAATCTTTAGGATGTTTTCAGGAGAGATTCCCTCTCCAACTGCTGTGTAAGGGTCTTTAAGGTATAGCTCATTAAAGGATGGCGTGGAAAGCCCTGCTTTGGCTGAAATCTTGGTAGGAAAGGTTTTCCAAAAGGGATAGGAAAGTTTTAAGGCTAAATGAGGCACAGTCTTTTGTGTTTTTCCTTTATGAGAATCAATCCCAAAATCTACAGAGAATGAAGCCTTTTTCTTTTTTGCTGTCGGAAGTGCCAGAACTAAGGAGGATACTGTTCTATCCTTTTCTCCTTCTCCTTCTATGGTAAACCTTGCCTGGCCTATATCAAAAGATACCTTTGTGCCTATGCCTCTATTGGTAATATCAGAAGTAGTCCCTTTTGTCTCATTCCTTGCAAAAAGATTGATATCTAAGTTGGCATAGTTCGGTGAATTGTATTCCAATTCAATCCCTGCTCTCCTTCTCTTTTCTGTCTTCTCGCAATATGGAAGAAATATATCCTCTCCTTCTAAGGCTAATTTTCCAACTATCCTTTGTTTCTCTTTGGATAACCCAAAGGTAATCTCTCCTTTGTCCTTACTCTTCTGCCAGAAATCCCTTTTTTCGTTCCAATCAAAGCCATCCCTTGCTTCTCTGAAAAGGCTAAAGGATAGACACCTTTCTTTTTTCTCTTGAGCATAGAGAAACTCTGATGCAATCTGGCTCCTTAGACCAATTCCAAGTAGAAGAGAAGGAAGCCCAGATTCTTTCTTAAAATCATGGCTCTTTTCAGAAGATATGATAGGAAGCTCTGGTTTTTTTGTAGAAAGCTCTACCTTCTTTTTCTCTTTCTCTATCTTTCTTTTTTCTGGCAGAGAAAGGCCAGGGAAGGTGAGGGAGGCAGTAGGAAGCTCCCTTTCTATGAAAAATTCTGATCTGTCTTTGCCTATAATCTCAAGGCTTGAAGGAGGAATGGTAGTTGTTCCCTCTTCAGAATAAGCAAAACCTGCCAGCAATAAAAATAATAATACTTTATTAAATCGCATCTGCTACAAGGTCTCCTATCTCGGATGTGGAAAGACCCATCTTTCCAGCACCCATATCCTTTATTTTACCAGAAGAAAGGAGAGAAATAACAGCCCTTTCTATCTCCTCTGCTGCCTTCTTTTCTCCTAAATGCTCTAACATCATAGAGGTAGAGAGGATAGCTGCTAATGGGTTGATAATATTCTTTCCAGCGTGTTTGGGTGCAGAGCCGTGGATTGGTTCGAACATTGAGACGCCTTCAGGGTTTATATTGCCACCTGCGGCTATGCCCATGCCACCTTGAATCATCGCTCCAAGGTCTGTGATTATGTCCCCAAACATATTGCAGGTTACAACTGTGTCAAACCACTCAGGGTTCTTTATCATCCACATACACATTGCATCAACATAAGCATGGTCTTTTTCTATATCAGGATACTCCTCTCCAATCTCCTTAAATATTTTCTGCCATAAGCCGTGTCCAAAGGTAAGGACATTTGATTTGTCAACTAAGGTGAGCTTCTTCCTCTTTCTCTTTCTGGCAAGCTCAAAGGCATATCTTATACATCTTTCAATCCCCTTTCTGGTATAGACCATTTCTTGAATAGCCACCTCATCCCGTAAGATGCCGCCTATTCCTGCATAAAGACACTCTGTATTCTCACGGACAACAACAAAGTTTATATCCTCTGTGCCCTTGTCTTTGATTGGTGTCCAGACACCTGGATAGAGCTTTATGGGTCTTAAGTTGATGTATTGGTCAAGCCCAAACCTTATGGCTAAAAGCAGGTCCTTTTCAAGGATCCCTGCTGGCACATCCGGGTGTCCAACAGCACCCAAAAGGATAGCAGAAAGAGAGCTTAATCCTTCTAAAGCAGAAGAGGGTAAGGCAGATTTATATTTGAGATAATAGTCGCCTCCCCAAGGATATTCCCTTAGCTCATACCTGATATTATGTTTTTTACAGGTAGCTTCAAGTGATTTCCTTGCCTCTCTTATTACCTCAGGCCCAACTCCGTCTCCTGGAATAACACCTATTATTTTCATAAAATAGAGTATAATTTAGATGAAAAGAGTATAATTTAGATGAAACCTTTTGTCCATAATCATTTTCTGTTTTTTCGTCCTTTCTGTCCTTTCGTGATTATAAAAACCTTCTTATAAGGGCAAGACAGTTCCATCATAGATAGGATTGCGGGTTATATACCTAAATAAATTGAAATTCCAATAATATGGTTGTACCATAAAACATGCTGTAGTGCGTGATGCGTAGTGCGTGGAGCGTAA
>JASEHO010000082.1 GCA_030018505.1 bacterium | reverse complement strand
CAGCAAAGGCAACCCAGAAGGCATATGAGGAAAAAGGTAGTGGATCTGTTGCCAGTAGATGGGCATCTTCAGTCTATGGCATTCCTATCTTAGCTGATAGGATAGAGGATTTTTCAGAGAATACAACAAGGTTTCTTGTGATTGGAAAATATGAGTCCTCTCCAACAGGCTCTGACAGGACATCCATACTTTTTTCTGTAAAGGATAGACCCGGTGCCTTGCACGATATGCTCAGTCCTTTTTCAAAATACAATATAAACCTGACCAAGATAGAATCCAGACCCTCAAAGACAAGGCCATGGGAGTACATCTTCTTTATTGATTTTGAGGGACATAGTCAGGACGAGAAGGTTAAGTCTGCCCTTGCAGAGTTAGAAGAGATGTGTATATATCTAAAGATATTGGGGTCATATCCTAAGGGAGATAGTTAAAATTTCAGTTTCCGAAACTATTAGAATCTTCGTAACTATTTACCGAGAATGAAGTGCAATAGAAATCAGGTGTCGGCTATCGGTAATCAGGTTATCGGTGAAGAGAACGCGTCAATTGGTTCTTACCGATTACTGATTACCGATTACCAGAATTCCACTTCAGATGGGTAAAGTGTTACAAATAACATAAGGAGGTGGATTATGTATCCAGCAGAGAAGATACGGAATGTTGCCTTGATTTCACATAAAGGCTCTGGGAAGACATCCTTAGCTGAGTCTATGATTAGAAAGGCTGGTGCCACAGAAAGGCTTGGCTCTGTGGATGCTGGCTCTTCTATCCTTGACTTTGATGAGGAAGAGAAAAAGAGAAAGACGACTATCTCCACAGCCCTTGCCTGGATAAAATGGCAGGAAACAAAGATAAACCTTCTTGATACACCTGGCTATGCTGATTTTGTCGGTGAGGTAAGGGAAGCCCTTCGGGTGGTAGAGGCCGTAGTTGTGCTTGTTGATGCTGCAGCTGGTGTTGAGGTAGGAACAGAGACTGTCTGGAAGATAGCCCAAGGTTACAACCTTCCCTGTCTTTTCTTCATAAACAAATTAGATAAGGAGAATGCGGACTGGCAGAAGGCTGTTGAACAGATTCAGAAAAAGCTTAGTAAACAAGCAGTGCCTCTATATCTTCCAGGTCAAATCAACCTTTTGGAGGTAGAATCGCAAGAAGAAGAGACAAAAAAAGCAAAGCAGGTGTTGATAGAGACTATAGCTGAGACCTCTGATGAGCTTTTTGAGAGGTATCTTTCTGAAGGAAATTTGAGCCTAAATGATGTAGCTAATGGACTAAAAGAGGGCATTGCCAAAAGAAAGATTTTTCCTGTTCTTTGTGGCTCTGGATTGACAGAGATAGGCACCATAGAACTGCTGAATTCTATTGTCTTGCTCCTTCCTTCACCCTATCCAGCCTCTGGAAAAGATGAGAATGAAAATCTGATAGAAAAGAAGTTAAATGACCCATTTTCTGGAATAGTTTTTAAGATTCTCTCTGACCCACATTTGGGTGAGCTTACCTTTATTCGTATCTTTTCTGGCAAAATAGAGCATGGGGCAGAGATATACAATATGAGAACAAGGACAAAGGAGAAGGCAGGACATCTCTGTTATATGCTTGGAAAGAATAGACAGGATACACCTACTATTGATGCTGGAGATATTGGTGTGGCTATAAAGCTTAAAGCAGTTGCTGTTTCTGATACAATATGCGACCCTCATTCTCTAATTGTCTTTGACCCCATCAGTTTTCCTGTGCCAGCTATCAGTTTTGCCATAAACCCAAAGACAAAGCATGACTTAGAAAAGATGGGTCACGGTCTTCATAAGTTGGTTGAAGAAGACCCAACATTTACAATGAGATACGACCCTGAGCTTTCTCAGACAATAATCTCAGGTATGGGTGAACTGCACCTTGAGATAATGCTCAGCAAGCTAAAAAATAAATTTTCCGCAGATGTTGAGGTAGAAGACCTAAAGATTCCTTATCGGGAGTCAATCAGGACAGGTGCCAAAGGTGAAGGAAAGTATAAGCGTCAAACTGGCGGTAGGGGTCAGTATGGCCATTCCTTAGTGGAGATAACGCCGCTTCCTCCTAACTCAGAGGAGGCATTTGTCTTTGAAAACAAGATATTTGGAGGGGCAATCCCAGCCAAGTATGTCCCGTCTATAGAAAAGGGTGTAAAGGAGGCTATAGATAAGGGTGTCCTGGCTGGATACCCGGTGAAATGGGTGAAGGTGAAGCTATATGATGGTTCTTTTCATGAGGTTGATTCCTCGGATATTGCCTTCCAGCTTGCAGGCAGTTTTGCCTTTAAGGATGCCTTTGAGAAGGCTTCACCCTATCTTTTGGAGCCAATATTTGAGGTAGAGGTCTTTGCCACTGAGGAGCATACCGGGGATATTATCAGCGATATAAATGGCAGAAGGGGAAGGGTTCAGGGAGTTGAGGGAGAAGTAGTCAGGGCACTTGTTCCCCAGTATGAGATGTATAAATACTCTACTTCTTTGCGTTCCCATACCCAGGGAAGGGGTTCATACACGATGAAATTCTCCCACTACGAACAAGTCCCGGCACATCTTACAGAAAAGATATTGGAGGAGAAGAAGAAGGAGGAAGGGTAAGTATAGGCCAGAAGGCTTTTGAAGAGAGAAAGGAGCACCAGAGCACCAGTTGCCAGAGCACCAGCAAAGAATTTAACTGGTGACTGATGACTGGTGCACTGGTGTTACTTCAAATGGGTAAAGTGTTAACCATATTTTTTTGTAAAAGCTGTTTTACAAAATAACCAAGAAAATGGGTAGTGTAAAAGATCTGATACTTATAAACCCGCCAAAAAAAGGCGCAGAAGGTAGAGGCAGATTCTGCTTTTCAGATAGATACTCTGTCTTTGATTGGGGCAAGATGCCAGACCTCATTCCTGAAAAGGGAAAGGCTTTGTGCATCATCTCTGCTTACTTCTTTGAGAAACTTGAAGAATTAGGGATAAAGACCCATTATTTAGGCTTGATAGAAGATGGAAAGCCAAAGTATTTGGATGAGCTAAAGACTGCCTCTAATCTTATGGAGGTAAAACTTGTTCAGGTATTAAAACCTGAGGCGAGTCTCAAAGAATATGATTATTCGGTTTATAAAGCCAGGAAGGGAAACTTCTTAATTCCTCTTGAAGTAATCTGGAGAAATCATCTTCCTGAGGGTTCAAGCCTGATCAAAAGACTGAAAGAAGGGAGCGTAACCTTGAAAGATTTGGGGCTTTCGTCAATGCCAAAAGAAGGAGAAGCCCTCTCTTTGCCTATTATAGAGGTCTCCACAAAGCTTGAATCTTTTGATAGGTATATATCCTGGGAGGAGGCAAAAGAGATTTGCGGATTACTTGAAGAAGAAAAAGAAGGGATTAAAAGGCTGACTGCAAAGGTGAATGAACTAATTACCCAAGAAATAGAGCCAATAGGATTGGTGAACTGTGATGGAAAGATTGAGTTTGGATTTACAAAAGACAGGCATCTTCTTCTGGTGGATGCTGTCGGAACCCTTGATGAGTGTAGATTCACCTACTCAGGGCTTCCTGTGAGCAAAGAATTACTCAGAATATTCTACAGGGAGACAGAGTGGTTTGCTGAGGTAGAAAGAGTAAAGAAAAAAGAGAAGATTGAATGGAAGGAGTCTGTCAAAAGCACACCCCCACCTTTACCGGCAAGACTTCTCTTCTTAGTCTCTGCTCTATATCAGGCATCCTGCAATGAGATAACAAAGAGAAGGTGGTTTGACCTGCCTTCCTTTTCGGAGATAATCAACGAGATACAGGAATATTATCGTATCTAAAGAGTAAGTGTTCAGCTATCAGCCATCAGTTAAAACAGCTTTTACAAATCTTTACTGGTGCTCTGGCAACTGGCGCTCCTTTTTCCTTCAAAAGCACTTCTATCTCGGTGAATAGTTACACCTTTTTGTAGCCAAAATTTTCTTGCCCTTCAATGAAATCATACATATACTGTTGACTATGTTAAGTTTAATTGAGAAGGCAGTTCCAGATGTAAGGAGGCTTAATGATATGAGAGAGCTTCTTTATGATAGGGAGTGGGCAGAAATGGCAGAGGATATGGAGCTTTATTATATGTATCGGGATGTAGCTATGGATGAAGATAGGGAGAAGATGAAGGCCAAAAATCTGCGGTATGACATTACTATTATCCCGCCAAATATGCTTGGAAAGGAGTACACAAAGACAGTAGGCCATTACCATCCGCTGGCAGAAGAAGGCATATCCTATCCTGAGGTTTATGAAGTTTTAGAGGGAGAGGCTATCTACTTTATGCAGAAAGAAGACCTGACGGATTTCTACTTTGTAAGGGCAGGTGCTTCTGATAAGGTTATTATCCCACCAAACTACGGTCATATCACCATAAACCCATCCAATGAACCACTAAAAATGGCAAACTGGGTTTGTGCCAGCTTCTCCTCATCCTATGGTGCTTACAAAGAAAAGAAGGGAGGGGCATACTACAGAACCTTGTCTGGCTGGGTAAAAAACCCAAGATACCCTACTATTCCTGAAATCAGACAGCTTCAACCAACAAACTTTGAGGATATAGGCTTTAAGAAAGCCATTCCTATGTATAGTCTGGTTGCTGATATAGAAAAATTAGAGTTTCTGGTCTCTCCAAAAAGATTTTCCTCTCTATTTAACCGAATATAATGTCTGAAACAAGCCCTTTTATCGAAAGAACAAAGGAAGCGCTAAAACACTCCTTTATCCTTTATACTGGGAAAAAGATTGCCTATAGCCTCTTGTTGATAATCGCCTTTCTCCTTATCTTCATCTCTTTCCTGCCAGAGCCTTTTGTCTTAAAATATCAGAAAGAAAGAGATGTCTCAAGATCCTTCCAAATGGCAGAAAGAGACTTTTGGGTAATAGATGAAGAAGCTACAGAAGCTAATATAGAAAAAGAAACCAGGCAGCTTCTTCCAATCTGGACATTAAATCTTAAGGTCTTGCCCCCTGCCTTAAAGAAGGTGAACAGCCTCTTTTCAAAGATAGAAAAACTACAGGACTCAAGGAAGAGTGATGCAGAAAAACAGAGCCAGATAAAGAAAGCGATTCCAACCTCCCTTAAAAAAGAAGATGCAGATGCTCTATTTAAGCTGAAAGGAGAAGGCTTGAGGGCAGTAGAGGAAGATACCAAAAGAATGGTAAGCATCTGTTTTGGAAAGGGAATATATAATGATAAGAGAAGAGCAATCTCTGAAGATCTAAAAAAGGGAATAAAGATAGAGCAGAGATCAGAAAAGATGGTTGAGGAAGAGAGAATAATCCATAGCACAGAAGAGATATACCTTTTTTCAGAGATAAAAAGACAGACAGCAAAAGAATTGAATCTTTCCCTGCCGCCCTTTTCTAACCTTTCTGAGCTTTCTTGGAACATAGCCAGAAGCTATTTAGAGCCAAATCTCAAGTTTAATGAGAGAGCAACAATCGCAGAGAAAGAAGGGCTAAAGATGAGAATTCTTCCTGTAAAGATTCTTGTCAAAAGCGGTGAAAAGATTGTGGGAGAAGGTGAAGTGATAGACAGAATGACAGAGAGGAAGCTGGCGGCTATAGCAGAAATGAAAAAAGATGCCAATACAAATACCTACATTGGCTTTTTCGTCCTTCTCCTTCTTTGCTTCACAGGGTTTGCCCTCTATCTTGCTACATATCAAAAGGAGTTATTGACAAACAAGAGAAAGATTCTTGCATTTCTTTTGATTGCGGTAGTGACAATAGGTTTTGCCAGACTCTTGTTAAATTATGCACCAGGGTGGGCAATATACCTTTTTCCATTTGCGGCATCTGCGCTTCTTATTGCCTTTTTCTTCTCTGAGGGATTGGCTATATTCTTTACCAGTCTCCTCAGCCTTTTTATGGGCATTATGTTTTCCTCCAAGATTGAGATGGCGCTTTTATTCTTTCTTTCCGGGCTTTTTGCCATTTTTGTCATTCCCTTTGCAAGGACAAGGGGCAAAATAGCAAAGATTGGATTGGTAGTAGCATTGATAAATTGTGCCATACTCCTTGCTTTTCAATTCATCTCTCAAGAACCAATAGCCTTGACCTTAAGATCAAAACCTATCTTAGGAATTCTTAATGGCCTCATTGTCTATTGGGTAGTCATAGGAACGCTCCCCTTATTTGAAAACTATTTTCTTCTTACCACCAACTTCAAGCTCTTTGAGCTCTCTGATCTGAATACACCCTTGCTCAGGGACCTATTTCTTGAGGCACCAGGCACATATCACCACTCGCTCTTAGTTGGAAATTTGGCGGAGTCTTCTGCATCTTCAGTCGGCGCAAACCCATTGTTGGCAAGGGTAGCAGCCTACTACCATGATGTAGGCAAGATAGTAAACCCTGGATATTTTTCAGAAAACCAAAGGGATAAGAATGATCATTCTGAGATAAAACCGACTCTTTCAGCTACAGTTCTAAGGTCCCATATTCAGAGAGGCATTGATATTGCTAAGGCAAAAAAGATGCCGTTTGAGATTGTTGAGATTATCGGACAGCACCATGGAACCTCTGTAATGACCTACTTTTATCATCAGGCAAGGGAGAAAGGGGAAGAGCCCAATGTAGAAGAATATCGGTATTTTGGGCCAAAGCCCCAGACAAAGGAGGCAGGGATTATAATGTTGGCTGATAGCGTAGAAACAACATCCCGTACCCTGGAAAAGCCTTCACCTGCCCGCATAGAGCATTTAGTCAGGCAGATTATCAAGGAAAAATTTGTTTCAGGAGAGTTAGATGAGTGCGACCTGACCCTAAAAGACCTGACGAAAATCTTTCTCTCATTTGTCCATATACTTACCAGTCTATTCCATGCAAGGGTGGAGTATCCGAAAGAGTAACACTTTACTCATTTGAAGTATGGTATACCCAATAAAAATTGGTTTGCAAAAAATTAGCTTCCTATAAGTTGAAATTTT
>JASEHO010000081.1 GCA_030018505.1 bacterium | reverse complement strand
CATAAGTTCAGTGATTGCAGTAGGTTGCCTGTCATTTAGAATAGCCACACCCATTGCATTTAACCGTTACGAAATGAAGCAAAGAGGCAGTTTGGGTATTTTGGCTTTGCTTTTTATCATTATTGGCACAGCCATTATCTTAGAAAATTATTCTCTTATCACAGGTGCCATCAAGCTTTGGCCCCTTCTTCCCCTGACAATTGGTGCCGGTTTTATGATGCTCTTTTTTGAAACCAAGCCTGACCCAGCCCTATTATGGATTGGTTCATTTCTCATCCTCCTGGCTATACTTTTTTATTGCCTAAACTGCACCTCCTGGAGTAAACTTTCTGCTTTATGGCCCATATTCCTTGGAATAATAGGTTTGAGTTTTTTGATTACTGATATTTTTGTTAAGAATGTTATCTTTCTATATTTGGCTATTCTTTTTATCGCTCTATTCTTGATATTCTATTTTATATTTGCCATTTCTCTTAAGATGTGGCCGATATCCTTGGTTATCTTTGGAATAAGTCTATTGTTTATAAACTTTAATTTAAGGAGGAAATGATGAAAAAGATACTTTTTGTGGAGCCAATGGGTACATCATCCAATGTATTCAGTAAGTATATGAGGATTCCGCTCTTAGGCCCTGTCATCCTTGGCACAATAGCCAAAGAGGCAGGCTTTGATGTGGCTATCATTAACGAGAATATTCTTACAAGGAGAATACAGGCTAATGAGCTTCTTGGTGCTGATATACTCTGCCTGAGTTGTATAACCGCTACAGTGGATAGGGGAAAGGAGATAGCCAGGGAGTATAAAACCTTGAGAAGGAATAATGGCTTAGAGGCAAAGACAATAATTGGTGGCATCCATGCCAGTATGCTTCCAAATGATGTAACTCCATATTTTGATCAGGTGGTAGTTGGAGAGGCAGAAAATAGTATTTTAGATATTCTTTCAGGAAGGATTAAGGACAAGATAGTCTATTGCCAAAGACCTGAAAACTTAGATAGCCTGCCTATACCTGACTTTAAGCTAATAAAATCTTATGAAAGGATACAAAATATTCCGGTGATGACCTCAAGGGGCTGTCCTCATCATTGTAACTTTTGCTCAGTGACAGCAATGTTTGGAAAAAAATACAGGTCACAAAGCCCAGATAGGGTTTTGAGAGAGGTATCAAGGTATAAAAAGGGAACAATATTCTTTATTGATGATAACTTTACTGCCAACATAAAGAGGTCAAACGATATCTTTGATGGAATGATTAGCTCAGGGTTTAATAGACCCTGGACAGCCCAGGTAAGGACCGAGATAACAAAAAAGCCAGAGTTTGTAAAAAAGATGAAGCAAGCAGGCTGTGATACTGTCTATGTCGGCTTTGAGTCTGTCAACCCAGAAACCTTAAAAAGTATGAAAAAGGGCCAGGATGTAGAGGATATAAGGCGGTCTATAGTCTCTTTTCAAAGGCAAAGTATCTTAGTGCATGGGATGTTCGTCTTAGGAGGCGACTCTGATACAAAGGATGTCTTCAAAATGACCCAGGAGTTCTGCCAGAAGACAGGATTAGACTATGTTCAATACGGTGTATTAACCCCAATTCCAGGAAGCGAGGTTTATAGCCAGATAGAAAAGGAGGGAAGGTTTCTCCATAAAAACTGGAGCCTTTATGATGGCTTACATACGGTCTTTTCTCCAAAAAATATGGGTGCAGATGAGCTTCAGAGAGGGTTAATAGACTGCTTTTCTGATTTCTATTCTTATGCTAATGGTGTGAATGATGGCTTAAACCTTGTCTTTGATACTATTAAATCTGGGATTAAGTCCCTATACACAAAGGCATATTTTCCCTCCTTGATGCCATTCTTGATGAAGTTTGCTGGAAAAGAGATACTCAAGAGATGGCTCTCAGAGAATAAATCATATCTTTCCTACCTTAAAGGTAAATAATTTTTGAAGCCAAATGCTATGTTAGTCATACCAGCGATAGATATTCGCGAAGGCAAGGTGGTTAGGCTCAAGAAGGGTGAGTTTTCTGAGCAGACAACCTATCTTGATGAGCCTGTATCTGTTGCCTTAAAATGGCAAGAAGAGGGTGCCAGGATGATCCATGTAGTTGACTTAGATGGAGCCTTCTTTGGCCTTCCCCAGAATTTAGAGGTGATAGAGGAGATATGTAGCAATGTCAGCATTCCTATTCAGATGGGAGGGGGATTACGAAACCTTGAGTTGATTGAGAAGGTGATAGATTTTGGGGTACAAAGAGTTGTTCTTGGAAGCGCAGCTATTATCAAGCCAGAGATATTAAAAGAGGCTCTCTTTAGATTCTCTGCTAAAAGGGTGGTTGTTGGCATTGATATCAAAGAGGGAAAGATTGCTATCTCTGGTTGGCAAAAGGTTTCCGATTATAAGGTAGATGAATTCATAATGGGTTTAAGAAAGATTGGTCTTGCCGAGATAATCGTTACAGATATTGAAAGAGATGGGATGCTTTCTGGACCAAACATTCCTCTTTTGGAAGAACTGGCTAAGAAGACAATGGGCCTACGGATAATTGCCTCAGGTGGAGTATCCTGTTTGCCAGATATTATCGCCTTAAAAAGGCTTACTGAATATGGGGTTTATGGTGTCATAATCGGAAAATCGCTCTATGATGGAAAGATAACCCTGAAGGAAGCCTTAGAGGTGGCTAAGTGGTAAAGGTAACTATTTACGAAAAGTGAAGTACTTTTGAAGGAAAAAGGAGCACCAGTAAAGAATTTAAGTAACACTTTACTTATTTGAAGTATGGTAATCGGTAATCAGGTAATCGGTAACAACCAATGGATACTTTTCTTTACCGATAACCGATTACCGGTAACCTCTTACTATTTACCTTGCACTTCTATCTCGGTAAACAGTTACAAATTTAACTGTCTTCTCTGATGACTGGTGCACTTTCTGTTACTTCAAAAACGAGAGGCTCTGAAAAAAGTCTGGAAAAGAGATGTTGACACACTCTGAGTCTATTACCTTGATATCAGGAAGAAGAAGCCCTAAGACTGAGAGGGACATAGCTATTCTGTGGTCGTGGTAGGATGAGACCTCTGCACCTTTAAGTTTTGCGCCACCTTTAATCACCATCCCATCTAAAAGCTCTTCTATATCTGCCCCGAGTTTCCTGAGTTCATTAACCATAGCCTTTATCCGATCGCTCTCCTTTACTCTTAGCTCTGCTGCTCCTTTTATCGTTGTTCTTCCATCGGCAAAAAGAGCCGCAATAGTCAGAATAGGAATCTCATCAATCATCAGAGGGACGAGATCCTCTTTGAGCTCAACACCTGAAAGGTTGCCACCCTTAGTTATAATATCAGCAACATGCTCTCCAAACTCACACCTTTCATCTCTTATTTCAATCTCTGCACCCATCTTTCTGAGCACATCCAAAAGGCCTGTCCTTGTTGGGTTTATCCCTACATTACTAATTTCAATCGGTTTTTTAGCAATGATTGAGGCGACAATAAAAAATGCCGCAGAGGAGAAGTCTCCTGGCACAGTTATGGTCTCTCCTCCCAAAAGATCAGCAGGCCCCTCAATCTCTGTCTTTAACCCTTCTTTTCTTATAGGCGCACCGAGAGCCTCAAGCATTCTCTCTGTATGGTCGCGGCAGATATTAGGCTCTATCACTATTGTCTTTCCTTCAGCAAATAGCCCTGCCAAAAGGATAGCAGACTTTATTTGAGCGCTTGGAACAGGAAGTTCATAGGAAATAGGAGAAAGCCTTCCTCCAATAACGGTTACAGGGGGGCGGCCTTTATTAGTGGTTATCCTTGCCCCCATTATCTTGAGTGGTTTTGCCACCCTCTCCATAGGCCGAAGGCTAAGGGAGGCATCCCCTGTCAAGGTAGCCTCAAAGGGTTGTGCAGAAAGAAGACCCATAAGGAGCCTCATTGTTGTCCCTGAATTTCCGCAGTCTAAAGAAGCCTTTGGTTTCTTTAGCTCTCCACTTGTGATTTCAATCTCGCCTTTATCTTCTATCCCTATCCCAAGCTCTTTCAGGCAGGACAAGGTTGACAGGGTATCTCCTGCTCTAAGATAGTTCCGTATCCTCAAGGGCTTTTTGCAGATAGCCCCAATGATTGCCGCCCGATGGGATATTGACTTATCAGCTGGAACAGTTATTTTTATCATCTTTCTCCAAAAATAATCCAGCCTGCCACATCGCCCTTAAACTGGATTCTGTCTTCATCCATAAAATAAAGGATAGAGTTGGCTGTAAATGTGCCAGTAGAGTCTATAGCCTTGCAACTGCCTGTAAAGGTTATTATATTTTTCTCCCCGTCATACATGGCAGAATCTGCCCAGATCTTCCTTTGGGAATATTCAACCTCAACATCCTTTTCTGCAGTTGCCTTCTTTTCTTTCAAAAACGCCTCTATCCTTTTTGCCTTTATCCTCGCACCCCTTCCTTTATCTAAAACCGAAACTCCGCCAGAGGCAACCAAAACCTTTGGGTTATTCATTTCACCCGTGAGCTTGATTAATGGCGCCTTCAGGGTGATTGAGCCTTTCACTAAACAGGCATTTCCCTCTAAATACAAAACACCTTCTTGTTTCTTATAGGAGGCAGAATCCGCCTTTACTGTCATCTGCTCAGAGTAGAGAGGTGTAATTGTTGACCACAAAATTAGTCCTGACAATAAGTTCTTCTTTTTCATTGGTGTTCATTAGTGGTTAATTCTCTATCAAGGAATGTTTGCAGGATTATCTGGGCAGAGAGTTTGTCTAAAACCTGCCTATGCTTTTTGCTCTTTCCACACATCCTCTCTATCTCTTTTGTAGAGAGCCTTTCATCAATGGTAGCAACAGGAATATCCAATCTCTCCTTCAGTTTAGCAATAAAAGCCAAAATATCCTCTGCTTGTTCTCCTATCTTGCCATTCATCTTAAGAGGCAGTCCGCAGACAATCTTTGCTACTTGATACTCCAAAGAAAGCTCTGCTATCTTCTCTATGGCTCTTTCTCTTTCCAGAACAAGAAGGGGTAGTGCCAGTATTTTATCCTGGTCGCTGATAGCAACACCCACTCTTTTTGTTCCAACATCAAGCCCAAGTATTCTCATCGAAGTAGTTTATAACACTCAAGCCACTTGAAGTAATAATCTCTCGGTAAGTAAGAAAAAAATTCAATGTAAAATGTAAAATTAGCAATTAGCATTTTAAAATTATTCTTCTTCATTGATAATTGCTAATTGATAATTGATAATTTTGCAATGAATTCCCTTTCACTCCTTCTCCTTGGTATAGTTGCAATTCAAACAAAAGACTCTTTCACTATACTTAATTAGATTCTTTTCGCAGTGAGGGCAGGTCTCCTCTAAAAACTCACCCCTTGTGGTGTAGTCGCAATCAGGGTATCTGCTACAACCATAGAAACTACCCCTTTTTGAGGCTCTAAGGATTAGAATCCCCTCTTTACATCTTGGGCAGGGAATCTTTAATATAGGCTCTGTGTATTTACATTTAGGATAGCCTTTGCAGGCAAGGAACTTACCTGTCCTTCCTGTTCTGATAACAAGTGCCAGATTACACTTTGGACAAACCTTGTCAGTTGCTTCTGGCGGTGCTCTTTTCTCCCCTTCTAAGGGTCTTGTATTCCTGCACTTGGGAAAGCTCGGGCAGGCAAGAAACTCTCCAAACCTGCCTGGTTTTATGACCATATTTGCTCCACACTTCTCACATGTTATATCTGTAGGTTTTTCTTGCTCTTTCTTAATATTCCTCATCTTTATCCTTGCCTCAGAAAGTGCAGTCTGAAATGGCTGCCAAAATTGGTCTAATATCTCAAGCCTATTCTTTTCTCCTTCCTCTATCTTATCAAGGTCTTCTTCCATCCTAGCTGTGAACTTTACCTCAAATAGCTCTGGAAAGCTCTCTTTCAACAATCCCCAGACAGTCTTGCCAAGCTGGGTTGGCTTAATCTTTTTCTCCTGCCTTTCTACATATAAGCGGTTAAAGATTACAGAGACAATAGCTGCATATGTTGATGGCCTGCCTATACCGTTCTCCTCCAGACACTTTATCAATGTTCCTTCTGTATACCTCGGAGGCGGCTCTGTAAAATCCTGTTTCTTTGAAAGCTCTATGAGATGTAAAATATCCTTTTCAGAAAGGTCTGGAATAATCTTATCCTTCTCTAAATCATAAGCCCAGACCTTGATGTAACCATCAAAAAGAAGGGTAGAGCCACTGCAAGAGAACTTATAATCACCACAAGCTATCTCTGCTTCTTTTACCATAATCTTTGCCTGTTGCATTTGCGAGGAGACAAATCTTTTAAATATAAGGTTATAGAGCTTAAACTGATCTGAGGTAAGATAGCCCTTTATTTTCTCAGGCTCTTGTGCACAAGATGTGGGTCTTATAGCTTCATGGGCATCTTGTGCCTTATTTTTGTTGGTGAATACCTGCTGTTTTTCTGAAAGATATTCTAAAGAGAAGGTTTTTTTAATCCATCCCCTTACTTCATTTATAGCCTCATCAGAGACCCTGACAGAGTCTGTTCTCATATAGGTGATTAAGCCAACAGGAAGACCGCCAATATCTATCCCTTCATAGAGTTCTTGGGCAACAGACATTGTTTTCTTAGCAGCAAATCCCAATCTGGAGAAAGCCTCCTGCTGGAGCTTTGAGGTGATGAAGGGTGCAGAAGGGGTTTTCTTTTTCAATCTCTGACTTATCTTTTGAACTATGAAATCTTTGCCTGAAAGCTCAGAAAGAATAGTCTTAACCTCTTCTTTATTCTTTATCTTTATCTTCTTTCCATTCTTTTCTGTGAGCTTTGCGGAAAGCTCTTTGCCTTCCTTTGAAAGTAAGGCGGTGATTGTCCAGTATTCCTCAGGGACAAATGCCTCTATCTCAAGCTCTCTTTCTACTATTATCCGCAGTGTTACGCTTTGAACCCTTCCAGCAGAAAGCCCCTTTTGCACCTTCATTCCTAAAAGGGGTGAGACCT
>JASEHO010000080.1 GCA_030018505.1 bacterium | reverse complement strand
TTTTACATTTTACATTGAACTTTACCGAGTTATTTCAGATGAGTAAAGTGTTACGTTTATTCCAGCTTTAGTCTAAAGGAGGTGAAGATTAGAAAGACAAAAAGGTAAAGAATAATGAAAAAGAGATGGATAATAATATCTCTTTTTGCCTTAGGGTTTGGGTATTTAATCAAAGGAAGGTTTAATCCAGAATTTTTAGGTCTGGTTTTCGCAGGGATATTTGGTTTATTGATAATAGGTATAGAGATACTTCTTAGACGAAATAGCACAATATCTCTTTTAGTTCTATCTTCTGGGTTAGTAATAGGGCTTGTAATTGCAGCTTTAAGTTCCATATTTATTAAAGAAACTATTTTTTCAATAGGATTAGCTATAGGTTTTTCATATTTGGGGTTGGCTTTATCCTATGAAAAGAGAAGGGATTTTATGCATTGGCTCTCTGAAAAGAAGGGAACAGGTCTTCCAAAGATGCTGTTAGATACAAGCGCAATCATAGATGGAAGAATTTTACCTGTGATGGAAAGTGGGTTTCTTTCTGGAGAGATTATCCTTCCGAGGTTTGTCTTAAAAGAGCTACAGAATGTTGCTGATTCATCTGATTCTCTGAGAAGGTCGCGGGGCAGAAGGGGGCTTGACCTTCTGAAAAAGATGCAAAATATGGAGCCACCCTTTGAGATAAATGAGACCCATATTCCAGAGGTAAGAGAGGTTGATGCTAAACTGGTTTTCCTGGCAAAGAGACTAAATGCCGCTATCATAACCAACGATTACAACCTTAATAAGGTAGCAGAGATAGAAGGGGTTTCTGTCTTGAATATTAATGAGTTGGCTCAGGCAGTTAGGCCCATACTTCTTCCTGGAGAGAGCTTTTTCTTGCAGATAGTGAAAGAGGGAAAGGAGTTTGGTCAAGGGGTTGGCTATTTAGAGGATGGGACAATGGTTGTCATTGAAGATGGTGGGGGCTATTTGGGAAAGAAGGTGAAGGTAGAAGTAGGTAGTATTCTCCAGAATCCAGCAGGTAGAATGGTCTTTACCAAAGTAGCCAAGTGAAGAAAGAGGCAATTGTTGTTGCCGCAGGAAAGAGTCAAAGGTGCGGAGAAGATAAACTATATTTTTCCATAAAGGGCAAACCCCTTATATTCTACACATTAGAAAGAGTCATTTCAGTCTTCAACTCAAGCATCCTTGTTTGTGCCAAAGATAAGCTCAAGTGGTGGAAGGATGCTCCATTTAATCTTAAAGTTGTCCCAGGGGGCGCAGAGAGACAAGATTCAGTATCTGCAGGCTTTACCGCATTAAATGATGATACAGAACTTGTTCTTATTCACGATGGAGCCAGACCTTTTATCAGGAAATGTTTGCTTGAGAGGGTAATAGAAGAAGCAGAAAAAGAGGGTGCAGCAGTGGCTGGTCTTCCAGTAACAGAAACCATAAAGCAAGTTGAAGAGGGCAGAGTAAAGCAGACCTTGAATAGGGATAATATCTGGTCTATTCAGACTCCACAAGCATTCAAAAGAGAGATAATTGTTTCTGCGTATAAGAAGGGATATGAGGATGGTTTTTTGGGAACGGATTGTGCAAGTCTGGTCGAGCGGGCAGGATTTCCGGTAAAGGTTGTCTTGGGAGACAAGAAAAATATCAAGGTGACAACGCGAGACGACCTTTTAATAGCAGAGAGGGATTTAGATGTATAAAGAAGATTATTACAAGATTCTTGAGATACCAAGAAATGCCTCGCAGGATGAGATTCAAATGGCCTACAGAAGGTTGGTCAAGGAGTATCATCCTGATAAAAAGGGTGGAGATTCTGTTAGAATGAAAGAGATAAACGAGGCGTATGAGACGCTCAAAAGCTCTGATAAAAGACTTAGATATGACCTTCTGAACCCAGTAGAGGAAGAGGAAGAGATAAACCTTGAAGGTTTAGAAGAACCTGCAGTATTTGAACCAATTCCACAAGAGGCATTAAGGATGGGAATAGGCTTTGATGTCCATCCTTTAGTCTCATACAGAAAGCTCTTTCTTGGTGGCGTGGAGATTTCTCATGCTTATGGATTAGCGGCACATTCAGATGGGGATGTTGTCCTGCATGCTCTATGCGATGCCTTGCTTGGGGCTATTGGAGAAGATGATATTGGTCATCATTTTCCTGATACAAACCTTGAGCATAAGGATGCGTCATCAGTTCTATTCCTTCAACAGGTTAGCGAGATTCTTCAAAAGAGGGGATATAGGCCAAGTAATGTTGATATGGTCATACTGGCTGAAAAGCCAAAACTTTCTCCTTACTTTCCTAAGATGAAGGAGAAGATAGGCAAGATCCTTGAGATTCCAGAGGATAGGGTTGGGATAAAGGCGACGACAACCCAGGGTTTGGGTTATATAGGAAAGAAAGAAGGGCTCGCAGCTTATGCCATTGCTACTGTTTTACCTACAAGAAGAAGATAGGCTGATGTAGCTCAGTTGGTAGAGCAAGGGTTTTGTAAACCTTAGGTCTGGCGGTTCAAGTCCCTCCAGCTCCAATAAAGATCAAAATTTTGCATTTTACACTTTAGGCTGATGTAGCTCAGTTGGTAGAGCAAGGGTTTTGTAAACCTTAGGTCGTGGGTTCAAGTCCCTCCATCAGCTCCAAAATTTGTAACACTTTAGCCACCTTAAAGTAAAGATTAACCAGAGGACACAAAAGATTACTAGCAAATTGCAAAATTAGCATTTAGCATTTCAAATTTGAAATTTGCATTTTGCAATGCTAAATTTGCAATGACTGAATTTCATAAAGGGCAGGTTCCCGAGTGGCCAAAGGGGGCAGACTGTAAATCTGCTGATTATGTCTTCGGAGGTTCAAATCCTTCCCTGCCCACCAAAAGCGGGGGTAGCTCAGTTGGTAGAGCGCTAGCCTTCCAAGCTGGATGTCGCGGGTTCGAATCCCGTTCCCCGCTTGTAAAAAGTATTAGTAAGAAGAGTGAAGAGTGAAGAGTCTGTAATTTGCACCAACAGAAAGGCTTACCACAATTACGAAATATCCCTTACCCTTGAGGCTGGGATTAGCTTATTGGGAACAGAGGTAAAATCATTAAGGGAAAAAAGGGCAAATATAGCGGATAGCTTTGCTAAGATAGAGAATAAGGAATGCTTCCTTCTAAACCTTCATATTGCTCCATATCCTCAAGGAAACCTGCATAATCCAGTTCGCAAAAGAAAGCTCCTTCTTCATAGAAAAGAGATAGATAAGCTCTATAGAAAGACAGAAGAAAAGGGTTATACCCTTATTCCCACAAAGGTTTATCTGAAAAATGGTCGGGTAAAGGTAGAACTTGGGCTTGCCCGCGGAAAGAAGCTCTATGATAAGAGAGAAAAGCTAAAGAAAAAAGCCCAACAGAGAGAGATGGATAGAGCACTAAAAAATTATAGAAAAGGTAGCGCTCAAGCCCTATGAAGATTCAATGTAAAATGTAAAATTAGCAATTAGCATCTTAAAATTATTCCTCTTCTTCAAAAGTTAATTGATAATTGCTCATTGATAATTTTGCAATGAATTCCATTTTACTTCACTGTCGGTAAATAGTCACAAAAAAATATAATGGGGGGCGAAAGGTTTCGACAGGTTTCGTGAGGATAGAGGTGGCGACCCGAGTTTGTCTGGGGCTTGTAAAACCGGGCAAAAAAATAATCGCCAACTACGATTACGCTTTAGCTGCTTAAGCCAGCTAACACCCTGATGGCTTCTCCTGTTGAGCTCGAAAGGGTGTAGGTTTAGACAGGATAGCCTATGACTGCTTGCTTGGGCAGAATAGGTGAAAAAACAACAAGCTACACCCTAAAGATCCTGTCTGTGGGAGATTTAGGCAAAGACAAAATACAGACTATGGTTGTAGATGCCTTTATCTTAAGATTTCTGGACGCGGGTTCAATTCCCGCCGCCTCCACTAATAAATTTTTGCTTAGCAAAAATTTATTTGAAAATTACCGCTATTTCGGAAAATTATGTTGATTTATCAACAGCTTTTACAAAAAATAATCACACAAATATGATTTGAATTAGGAGGAAAAATGAATATTGTTGAATTGCAAGAGATGAATATTGAGGAGCTATGCAAGGTAGCTCATGAGATGAATATAGAGGCTACCCAGGGGATGAAAAGGCAGGACCTAATCTTTGCTATTTTGCAGAGTAGGATAGAAGAAGAGGGGCTGCATTTTGGTCAGGGTGTATTGGAGACCCTTCCTGATGGGTATGGGTTCTTGCGTTCTCCAAAGTATAATTATCTTCCCTCACCAGACGATATCTATGTCTCTCCGTCCCAGATAAGGAAATTTGGCTTACTGACAGGTGATACAGTCTCTGGTAGGATCAGACCACCAAAGGAGAGCGAGAAGTTCTTTGCCCTTCTCAAGGTAGAGGCTGTTAATCTTGAGGACCCGGAGAAGGCACCAAAGAAGATACTTTTTGACAACCTTACGCCTTTATATCCCTGCAAAAGGATAATCTTAGAGAGAGAAGGCGACCTCTCTATGCGGATTATGGACCTTTTTGTTCCCCTTGGCAAGGGTCAGCGTGGTCTAATCGTGGCTGCTCCAAGGACAGGAAAGACGATGTTTCTCCAGAAGATTGCCAACTCTATTACTGCCAACCATCCAGAGATACGGCTTATCATCCTCCTTATAGATGAGCGGCCTGAAGAGGTTACAGATATGGAGAGGAATGTAAAGGCTGAGGTTATCTCTTCTACCTTTGATGAGCCACCAGAGAGGCATGTTCAGATTGCTGATATGGTTCTTGAGAAGGCAAAGAGGTTGGTTGAACATAAAGAGGATGTAGTGATTCTCTTAGACTCAATCACAAGGCTGGCCAGGGCACATAATCTTATTGCCCCATCCTCTGATAGAATCCTTTCAGGTGGCGTGGCTTCAGGCTCCCTGGCTAAACCAAAGAGATTCTTTGGTGCGGCAAGGCAGATAGATGGAGGAGGCTCTTTGACCATCATTGCTACTGCTCTGGTAGAGACAGGCTCCCGGATGGATGATGTTATCTTTGAGGAGTTTAAGGGCACAGGGAATATGGAGGTGAACTTAGATAGGGCTTTGTCTGATAAGAGAATCTTTCCAGCAATAAATCTTAACAGGTCTGGCACAAGAAAGGAGGAACTGCTTTTATCAGCCGAGGAGCTTTCAAAGGTTTGGGTATTGAGGAAGGCATTGAACACAATGTCTCCGGCAGGGGCTATGGAGCTTCTCTTGGATAAGATGAAGATGACCAAGACAAACAAAGAGTTCTTAGATGTGATGAATAGGATCGCTTAACATAAGCCTGATCTTCTCTAATAATCCCATACCTTTCTTCTTGAACTTTTCAAAAGTAAGAGCTAATGCCCCTCGTAAAGATTAAGATAATGATAGAGATTGAGAATCTATCCAAGCATTTTGGAAGGACAAAAGCAGTTGACCAGATTAGCCTTCAGATTAAAAAGGGTGAATTCTTCTGCTTTCTTGGTCCAAATGGTGCCGGCAAGACAACAACTATCAAGCTTATCTGTGGGCTTCTGAAGCCTACTTCTGGGCTTATCAAGATAGGCGGAATAGATATCAGAAAAGAGCCAATTTTAGCTAAAAGACTGTTAGGATATATCCCTGATCAGCCGTATCTCTATGAGAAGCTGACACCTACAGAGCTTCTGAGGTTTATAGCTGATCTCTATGGTGTTTCAGATGATGGCCAGAAACTCCTTTACCTCTTTGAGATGGCCGAGTATAAGCATACACTTATTGAGGAGTTCTCTCATGGAATGAGGCAGAGGATAGCATTCTGTGCCACGCTCATCCATTTCCCAGAGGTTATTGTCATTGATGAGCCTATGGTTGGACTTGACCCAAAGTCTGTTTATTTAGTAAAGAGAATCCTGAAAGAGAGGTCTAAAGAAGGCGTAACCATATTTCTCTCAACCCATGCCTTGTCTCTGGCTGAGGAGCTTTCAGATAGAGTGGGAATAATTCATAAGGGTAGGTTAATAGCAGATGGTTCTGTAGAAGACCTCAAGGAGATCTCTAAAGCAAATAAATTTGAAGACCTTTTTTTGGAGTTGACACAAGAAGGTTAGTAAGGATAAAATTGTAGTAACCGTTCCTGGTGATAGTAACTAATGGAGGTGTTATGAAAAAACTATTTTTTCTTTTCTTTTTGGCAGTAGCACAAGTTTCATTTTGCCTGACAGATGAGATTGTGGTTCGGGTAAATGATGAGGTCATCACAAGATCAGAGATAGCTTCTATTTCAGGAGAGCCAGAACAAGTTATAGATGTGATGATTAACCAGATACTTCTCACACAGGAGGCAAGAAAGTTCTTTTCAGTGACAAAGAAGGAGATTGATGAGAGGCTTGCTCGGGTAAAAGGGGACTTTGGCAAAGAAGAGGAGTTTTATGCTGCCCTATCTTTACAGGGAATAGATGAATCTTTCTTGAGAAAAAAGATTGAAGAGGAGATATTGAAGCAAAGGTTGGTTTCGTCTCTCAGGGAGAAGATAGCCGTACCTGAGGAAAGGCTTGTTGAAGAACTCTCCCTGTATTCCGAAGAGATGCAAGTCTCATACCTTGTTTTTGAGAAGAAAGAAGATGCAGACAATAATTTCCTTGCGCTTAAACAGAAAGGGACAACCACCAGCCTTATTAAAGAGATAGACTTCTTTTGTGCCCCAGAGATGAGAGAGGAGTTTTCAAAGATCTGTTTTGCTCTGGAAGAGGGTCAAATAAGCCATCCTACACTTATTGATGGTAAGTTTTATATTATCATCTGTAAAAAGAGACAGCCAACATCGATAGAGAGTCTTCAGAGGATACGAGAAGAGTTTTTATTGGATAGTGGCAGACAGGACTTAGAAAAGCCGCAAGAGAGAGAGAGAATCCTTGATGATATTTTAGAGCTTATAGAGGAGAGAATCAAGAAAGAAAAGCTTAACGAAAGAATTTCACGCTTGATTGAAGGGCTAAGACCCCAAAGGCAAAAATTGCGCAGGCGAAAGCGA
>JASEHO010000007.1 GCA_030018505.1 bacterium | reverse complement strand
GGCTTCCTAACCATAACCTTTTATCCTCTGAGACTTCCTTTTTGGACACCTGAACGCTTACGAACGAACAGGGATAAAGGCGTTGATCTTGTCTTTAGTTTACCTATCCATTCTTCATCAAGGTAACCCCTATCCATAATGAGCCAATGAATCTTCCCTATCCCATGTTAACAAGGGCATAGGCGGAGAATATGATAATCAGCCCAATGGTTGCCCAGACTAAAGTATCCTGCCCTTTCTGAATCTTTTCTTTATTTCCCATTGCTGTCATCCAAGTAAACCCTCCTGCGATAAACATCAGCAAGGCAATAGATCCAACAATCCCTAAAACAGCATTAATAATCTTGCCTATCAAAGTCTGCGGTGTCGCGCCTTTAAGAGGATCGGTAAGGCAAACAGTGCCTTTACAATCCTTTGTTTTAGCATCTTTTGGAAAATCCTCTCCTTGTTTAACAGCAAAACAAACATTTCCCAAGACACTAAAAATCAAAATAACCAGTAAAATAAAAATTAAATACTTTTTCATATAAAAATTTGTTAATTGTATTCACTCCTTATATTAAAGCATATTTTAAAAAATAAAAAAAGAGGAAGCTCTTGTCTTCCTCTCCGTATCTATCCCGAATCTTTCGTGCCTGTTACTCAAAGATTAACTTGACTTTAGTATCTTCTATAGCCTTAATTTTATACATCTTTAAGAAATTAGGCATATCAGTTTCTCCTGCCCATATTCTTGTGATTTCCCCATTGTTATGGTAAATCTCATATTGGGAATTATTTGAGCGAAACTCTGTTGTGCCAACGCCGTTACAGCCAATCCATGGAGTTATTTCACCCTTTTTCAGGCATAGTAGAGGATTGTCGCCGCGATTAAATTCTAATTCTATTGGCAAACAAATAAACATCCCGCCAACTTGCCTGTATTCTTTAACCTTGGGGTCAAATATGTCCTTTTGCTCAATCCTATGAGCAATCTCTTTGAGTCTAAGGCCTGCCTTTTCCCCTCTGTTAAACGCCTTTGAGCTTGTGCCAGTGTTTGTGCCGAGGCTAAAATACTCTTCGTCATCTAAATGATTATACTCTTCCATGCTATATTTTGCTCCAAGAGCGTAATATTTAGCGCAGACAGTATCTGTGGCAATGTCACCGCAATCCATTATTTTGTAAAAAAAACTGGCTCTTGCGGTAAAATCAAATTCTAATGCCTTGTCATAAAATCCATCGGCTTGATCAAGGTACCCTGCTTCAAGATAGCCATTTCCCTCGCGAACATAGTTGTCAGCAATCTTTTTTGCCAAGGAATTCTTTTGATTGGGAGCCGCAAATTCAATTGCTTTGTCAAATAGCAACTTTGCGTTCCTCCCATCATACCTCAAAATGTTGGTTGCCGTCTGTTCCAACTCGTCAGAAATTTTGTCCGCATACTTTGAGGGGTTGCGAATTACGGCCTGCTTAAGATAATCCACAGCGGCATAATAATCTCTTTCAGCTAAATAGCATTTACCCTTAAGCCAATAGGCGGCATCGGCATTTTGGGCATTATTCTTAAGCAAATCGTCAAGCACTGAAATCGCCAAAGAATATCTGCCATCATTATAAAGCTTTTGGGCATCCCCGAGCGTTCCTCCCCATACAACCATTGGCAATACTGTCAGTATTACCATTCCTATTAAAAACATCATTCTCTTCATCTTTAAATACCTCCTTTTTTATATTTGCTCATGTTTTATGAGCATAATTGAAAGATCAATTTTTACTAAAATATATATTATCTTGAATAATTTAATTAAAACATAACATATATTTTAATAAAAAGCAATAAAAATTTGGAGGGGAGAAAACTTAATATGTTTCTCCCCTTACCATATCTAATCATCCCTGACAATTCTAAACAGCAACTCAAATGACGACTCATTTCCATAAATAGAGATTATTTCTCCTTCTGGAAGTGCGTCATAAAATGAGAATTCTCTTACTTCATCCAGCTTAGACGGATTATGGTAATAGCTGTTCTTATACTCATCTGTAACCCAGAATCCTTTCGGCGACTTATATTGAAATATGTCGCCATCATAGACTCGGATTACTTGAGTTGGGTTTTTTGTCACCCTCCACCTCATCCACTGGGTGTCACGAGGTTTAGTGACGGAAGCGTTGACAGGGGAAGAAAAGATTTTTCCGGACATACCACTAATCCTCGCGGGAATCCTCCTTTTATCCCTTTCCTCCTTTTGGGATTGCAGGAACTCCCTTTCCTCCGTGGTCACCCTTCCCCCATTCTTCATCTTTTTCGTTATGGTCTTGATCTGTTTTTCAACAGATTTTTCAGCTTGATTTGTTTCAAGCTGTTCAAGGGCACAAATTGCGTCATCCACTGGGGAGACGCGAAAAACGAAGTAGGGGTCAAAGCCGACAACTTTATCCCATGTAGCCCCGGAAATCAGAGAGCCAAGACCTAATACCAACACTGCTATTGCGTAAAGCCGAATAAGTTTTTTAGCAAACAGCGCTGACATGCCCCATACCGGCCCCATTAAAAAAAGCGCAATAAGGGACAGGTAAATGGCTGGGATTGCCCAGAAATTTCGGCTAAATTGCGCTGTGCCCATAATCAAAAAGAATATGGACTCATAAAGCAGTAATGTGGCTACGAAATTGGCCCAAGTCTTTGCTACATCAGGCAGATTATTAATTCTGCTGCCCATAATATTGAACCCTGTTATTTCCGCGACATGTCTATGCTCGGAAGCCACAAAAGGCACTGCTACAGTGCTTTATCACGGAATTTTTCATACATTTCATCCGTGATTATAAGCCAGTTTCCAAAATACTGAAACAACCTTTCAACCAAATACTTCATCTCACACCTCCTTCAAGTCCAAGGGGATCAATATTCTTCTTGCTCGGAACAATACTTTTTCCCATGCGGATATTTCTCTTCGGAATTCTGGGAACATAATACTTAATTTTTCTCTACCCATTTCACAACCATCACCCTCATATCCTTAAATTCCCCTTCAATTGACAACAGTATATTCCAGACGATAGCTTTTGTCCATTGCCATTCCTTCCATCCCATAGTATGGAATCTGGTGGAATCTGGGGATAAATCTGGAGACATAATACTTATTTTCTTTATTGACATTTTGGGATAGGTAAGGTATATTTATGGTAAGCCGCTATGGTGGCTAAAGGAGGTGGAGGAATGAGTAAGTTGACGGTTCGACTGCCAGAGGGTTTGCATCATAGGCTTCGTCAGAAAGCCAGAGTGACAAGTCTGACTTTGAATCAGATGATTATCAACAGCCTTCAAGCAGGATTGGCTCAAGAATCAGCCAAACTTTCTGAAAAAGAGAAGGCGATCTCTGCCTTGCAGGAAACAGGACTGATCAGGAAATTGGGAGAAGGATATAATGATCTGGTCAAAAAGGGAGAGAAGGTGAATAGAGACACCTTATATAAATCTCTTTCTTCGAAGATAAAGGGCAAATCTCTCTCTGAGATCATTATTGAAGATAGAGGAAGGTTGTAAATGAATATTTACTACCTTGACTCAAGTGCTGTTGTAAAGCGGTATGTAGAGGAGATAGGGAGCAAATGGGTAAAGTTAATAGCCGATCCCTCAAAGGAGAACTTGATAAATATTGCCCAAATTGGGATGGTTGAGGTCGCGGCTGCCTTTAGCCGAAAGAATCGTGAAGGGATGATTTCCGAATTCGAAAGAGATGAGGTGCTCGGTATATTTTTTAAGGATTGCGAGGATCAATATCAGATCATTGAGATAGACGACAGAATCATCAAATCAGCTATTGATTTAACCTGCACCAGACCGCTTCGAGGATATGATGCCATTCAATTAGCAACGGCATCTGTGATCAATGAAGCGATGATCAAGAAAAACCTATCTCCCCTAATTTTTCTTTCCGCAGATGATAATTTAATCGAAGCAGCGAAAGAAGAGGGTTTATTGACTGACAATCCAAATCTGCACTCCTAATGGTTATTGGCAAAATGAAATTGAACATTTTAACAAAACTGCAAAATTTAATTGAATTATTGATAGCCACAAAAACAATAATGTTGCTAAAATTAATCATTCTGCCTGCAATTCAGAAATAATGATTGGAAAGTAATTTGAGAGTAGAAATAGCGGGCTTTTTAGAAGATGTCTATTTGGTAATGGAATTTTTTTGCAATTTTTGTAACCGTTCAGGGGGGGGGTGTAATGAAGAGGAAAAGGGTTAGGAAACTGGTCTTGTCTCTCCTTACCTGGCAACTTGTCCAAGGAAATAGATGAACTGGTTTCACCAACTTCTTAACCTAACTTTCCTACCGGCTTCCTAACCTTAACCTTTTCTCCTTATCTTCTCTCATCTTTTAACCAGGGCTACACTTCAATTGCCAATCTTCCTCATATTACAATACACCTAATATCTGCTCTGCTAATCTGTTTATATCGCCAGCCCCAAGAAGGAGGATAGCATCACCAGGTATTGCCTTATCCTTTACTATAGATACAGCCTCCTCTTTTTGGCTCGCCAGATAGATATTTTTATGATAAGGTCTAATAGCCTCAGCTAACTTTTGTGATGAAACATTGGGGATAAGAGGCTCTGAGGCAGGATAGATTGGAGTCAAAATAAGTATATCTGCATCAGAAAAGGATGTGGCAAACTCTTCCATTAGGTCTCTTGTTCGGGTGTATCTGTGAGGCTGAAAGATGACAATCAACCTTCTTTTCCAGGCTTCTTTTGCTGCCTGCAAGGTTACCTTTATCTCTGTGGGGTGATGTCCATAGTCTTCAACAACCATTATATCGTTTTTCTCTCCCTGGATATGTAGCCTTCTTTCAATACCCTTAAAATTGGCTAAGGCTTTCTTGATAATCTCAAGGTCAATCCCAAGCTCCAATCCAACAGAGATAGCTGCCAATGCGTTTTGAACATTGTGTCTGCCAATCTGGCCAAGCTGAATCCTTGAAAGGAAGTCTTCATCTCTTATTACGGAAAACCCTGTTGAATCTTCTGAGATTTGGATATTCCTGGCAGAAAGGCCACCTTCTCCATACAACCTGTATCTTGTCTTTATCTCTGGAATAATCTCTTTTAATGTAGGGCTGTCAGAGCAGAGAATAGCCAGTTCAGCCTTATTTATAAACTGAAGATATAGCTTCTTCATTGTTGAAATATCTTTGAAATACTCCATATGTTCGTAGTCAATATTGGTAACCACAACAATCTTTGCTGAAAGCTTCAAAAATGAGCCATCGCTCTCATCAGCCTCAGCTACGATATATTTTCCACTACCAAGTTTAGCATTTGTTCCATCCTTCCTTATGACTCCACCGTTTATCCATGTTGGAGAAAGCCCTGCTTCCTCCAATATTGCAGAGATCAAGGCTGTGGTTGTTGTCTTTCCATGTGCACCTGTTACAGCTATTCCCTCCCTCATCTCCATAATCTGGGCCAGAAGGTCTGCCCTGGCTAATATAGAAATTCCCCTTCTTTTTGCCTCTAATACCTCAGGGTTGTCGGAGAAAATAGCAGAGGAGAGGATGACTGTATCCGCAGAATTAAGATTTTTTGCAGAGTGACCTTTGTAAAAAACAACACCCAATCTTTCCAAATCCTTGGTGATAGGAGAGATAGCCTTGTCCGAGCCACTCACAGAGAAGCCTAAGTTGAGCATCACACGAGCTATGCCACTCATTCCAATCCCACCAATTCCAACAAAGTGAATCCTTTTCATTTTATAAAGAAAGGTCAATAATACTCAAAAGCAACAGGTTTACCAAAAATTATAAGCGTTCTGCGTCTTACTGTATTACGCTCCACGCACTACGCATCACGCACTACAGCATGTTTTATGGTACAACCATTTATTGGAATTTCAATTTATTTAGGTAAACTATTCTCGGTATCAATCCCACTCATATCTTGGGCTTCTCTTCTTCAACTCTTTCTTGGTATTCAAGAGCCTGAACTCTTTTATCCCTGTCTTTTCTGCCATTTTCCTTACCAAATCTTCACACTCCCCATTCTTTCTTCCGTGTATCATCGTAAAGAGATTATATCTCCAGATAGAATTCGTCTTCCTCTCATAGCAATGGGTAACCCCTGAAAACTCAGAGATCTCTTTGCCTATCCTCTCAACATCCTGAGGCTCTACCCTCCAAACTACCATAGCATTAAAAGAAAAGCCTGCAGGGATATGATAAAGATAAGCAGCCATCCTTCTGATCATTCCTTCTCTCTTATACTCATCTATTCTGGTTAATAACTCTTCCTCGCCTATACCTATCTTCGCAGCGACTGCTTGATACGGTGACTTAAGAAGAGGCAAGTCACCACTTATCTCCTTGATAATCTCTCTATCTATTTTATTAAACTTCATCTTCTTAGCCTGAAGATAGCTTCTACCTTAAACCTTTGCAGGGCTGGCAAATTAAGCATCTCTGAAATCCCTGTCTTTTCCTCTATCTCTGAAAGGATAGAAGAGATCCTCTTTTTTGATGGGGCAATTACTGTAAACCAGAGGTTATACTCATCATCTCGCAGATAGGAGTGGGTTATTTCATCATATTGGTTGAATATATCCTGTATCTTCTCTAATAAGTAAGATGGGAGTTTCATTGCCACTAATGTGCTTGTCCAGCCTAATCTTCTTGAGTCAAAGGAGGCACCAATCCTTCTGATGATCCCTCTTGCCTTTAGGTCGCAAATCCTATTAAAGACCTCATCTTCATCCATATTTAGCCTCTCTGCCAATGCCTTAAATGGTCTTTGGCAGACAGGAAAATCTTTCTGTATCTCGTCCAGAATCTTTCTATTGGTCTTGTCCATATAAGGCTCATCACGAATTATTGCTCGGTAACATCAAAAATTTCATTGCAAATTGCAAAATTAGCAATTAGCATTTTAAAATTATTTCTTTTCTTTGGCTGTGATAATGCTTTTTGCAACGATGGCACACAGTTCTTCACATTCACAAATAAGTGGTTTAACGCTTTTAGGGTTGACCAAGTTAGTCCGATAAATAATCCTCATCCAGAATCTGGATTCTTTGAGTTCCTTAAGAACAACACCTAACTTGTGGATAAAATCGGCCCTTGATTCAGCTCCACGGGCATCTTCATAATTAGAGCCTCCAGAGGTTCCTGATCGTAAGAGCTGGCCTTTGATGTGTCTGCCAACAACAGTACTGGGCAAGGCATTGACAAGCTTAATTATGCTTACGGCAAAATCAAGCAGACGCTCCGCCAGATCATTACCCGTCTTCTTCTCTTTCTCTTCCATTGCTAATTGCTAATTTTACATTGCTAATTTTGAAATGAGTTCTCTTCCATTGCTAATTGCTAATTTTACATTGCTAATTTTGAAATGAGTTCTATCTATCCACTATATTCCGGGAAGAGCCCCATATAAGCACCAGGGGTCAGAGGCTTCGTAGTCTCCAGAATACTGGAAGCTACTTGCCCGACAACCTCCACAAATTTCTTTATATTTGCATACTCCACATTTTCCGCTATAGCCTTTTTTCCTTAGGTTCTTAAAGACCTCGCTATTTTGCCAAATATGGAGAAAACCTTTCTCCCTGATGTTACCGCAATTAACAGGCAGGTATGGGCAGGGATGAAGATCACCCTCTGGTAGAATGCAGCAATAGCTTATTCCAGCAAGGCATCCCTGGTTAAATCGCAAGGCAGTCCCCATCTCTCTGGCTATTCTCACAAACTGAGGGGCACAAACAGGCTTCAGCTCTATCCCTACCTCTTTCTGCTTATATAAAATTCTTCGTAATATACCCTCATACCTTTCTGCCTTCAAGGTTCTATATTCTATGTTCTGGGTTTCGTGCTCTAACTCCTTCCTTCTATCTCTTATCCCCTGTCTCTTGTCTCCTTGTTTTTCACTTTTAACTTTTAACTTTTCACTTTTAACTCCTTCCTCTATATTCCTGACTCTTTCTGCTCTCCCCACAGGAACAACAAAGAATATGTGATGGGCAGAGGCTCCGAGGTTCACAGCTAAATCTGTTATCCTTTCTAAATCCCCTTCATTAAAATCCATCAAGGTGGTGTGTATCTGAAATTCCAAACCCTGTTTTCTACAATTCTCTATCCCGGCAATTGTTGCATCGTATGAACCTTTCCTCTGTCTAAACTCATCGTGGATTTCTGGATCTGGTGAGTCAAGGGATATTCCAATCCTTTCTGTGCCAGATGCTTTTAGCTTTCCGGCAACATCTTCTGTGAGCAAGGTTCCATTTGTGCCAAGCACAGGTCTAATGCCTAAAGATTTAGCATGAGCTATCAGTTCATAAATGTCCTTGCGTAAAAGCGGTTCTCCTCCAGAAAAGACAACTATCTTAAACCCTGCGTTGGCTATCTCTTCTAAAAGCAAGAGCCCCTCCTTTTTTGATAGCTCACCCTCTCTTTTTGCTCCTGCATCCCGATAGCAGTGCCTACACCTTAAGTTGCATTCGTAAGTTGTGTTCCATGATATGATCATTACTGAACGATAAGATTGTCAATCAGTCTGGTCTTTCCTATTTTTGCGGCAACAATAATGACTGCACCGCTTCCTAACCCATCCACTGGCTTGAGGGTCTCTGGATCTGCTATCTCAAAGTAATCAGGGATTAAACCCTCTCTCTCTATCAAAAGTTTTTGCCTTTCTACTATGCTTATGGGTTTCTCTCCTTTCTTAAGAAGTTTCTCTGCCTCTTTTAGGGATAGATAGAGAATACTTGCCTTTCTTCTTTCATCGTCAGAAAGATAGATGTTTCTTGAAGAGATAGCTAAACCATCCTCTTCTCTGATAGTTGGAAGAACCCGTATCCTGACATCAAAATTCAGTTCATTTGTCATTACTCTTATCATTAGTGCCTGTTGGTAGTCTTTTTGTCCAAAAAAGGCAGAATGGGGTTTTGTAATGTTAAATAGCTTTGCCACAACAGTCAAAACGCCCTTGAAGTGCCTCTTTCTAATCTTTCCACAAAGCAAATTTTCTAACCCTCGGATGTTGATAAAGGTGGTCTGTGGGTTTGGATATAGGTCTATTGCAAATGGAAAAAAGAGCAGATCTACACCTAAATCTTCCAATATCTTCTGGTCTTCATCATAAGGTCTTGGATAGCTTTTATAATCCTCTGTTGGGCCAAACTGAATGGGATTGACAAATATAGAAACAACAACAAAATCTGTCTCTTTTTTTGCGGATTCTATTAAGCTTATATGACCCTTGTGAAGAGCGCCCATTGTAGGGACAAGCCCTATCCTTTTTGTCTGTCTTATTTTGTCTGCTATAGCCTGCATTTCCGAAGGGTTTTTTATTACTTCCATTGAAATAGCTCCATCATTCATCAATAGAAACTGTAGGTGTTTTGGAAAGAAGGTGTAAAGAGAGGACAAAGATAAAGACAACAAGAGCCGCTACACCTATTTCAGCCAATTGAAAATAAAGGATCTCTTTGCCAGAACCTGTGGCTAATTTTGCCTCAACCACCACCATTCCCCTGATTGATGAGATTATCCCTACATAGAGAAAAGGCTTGATGGAAAAGGGAAGTCTTTTTAGATACCTAATAATGCTCCAAAGAAACTCCATAATTACCAGAACAAAGAGAAGGTCAGAGATCATCTGAAAGGCAGCCTGCTTATTTACCTCTTTCAAGGATAATCCTGCCTCATAAAGTAGAAGAAATGCCGCTCCTACCAAAAGCAGGGCGACAATAATATGAACTACATCATCTATTAAGACAAAAATCTTGCTTATCTTATTTACTGTTTTTTTACTTTCCATTATTTTATATAAAAAGCCCTCCGTCTATGACGATAACCTGTCCGGTGATATATTCTGCCTTAGTAAGAAAGCTAACAAGCTCTGCTACCTCGTCTATTGTGCCAAACCGCTTAAGGGGAATCCTTTTTAGAATCTCGTCTTTTACAGGTTGTCCGAGTCTCTTGGTCATCTCTGTCTCTATAAATCCAGGGGCTATGGCATTGACTCTGATATTCCTTTCTGCCATCTCCTTTGCCAATGTTTTGGTTAAGGCAATAAGCCCACCCTTAGAAGCTGCATAGTTTGCCTGACCCATATTCCCTCTCATTCCAATAACAGAGGAGATGTTTATAATAACACCCTCTCTTTGTTTCATCATCACCTTAAGGGCTTCTCTTGAGCAATAGAAAGCACCTGTCAGGTTTATATCCAAAACTGCCTGCCAATCATCATCTTTCATCCTGATAGCTAAACCGTCTTTAGTAATCCCGGCGTTATTGACTAAAATGTCGAGGCGACCCCATTCATTGACCACTTCTTTGATGGCAGAGCTGACAGATTCTTCACTTTTGACATCAACGGAGATAGTTTTAGACGGGTTTTTAAGTTGGCTGGATAGATGATTTGCGGATTGAAGATCAAAAATAGCAATCTGGACACCCTCTGCATCAAGCCTTTTGACAATAGCCTCGCCAATCCCCCTTCCTCCCCCAGTAACAACTGCGGTCTTCACCACCTGTAATGGGAAAAGGCTTTGTTTGACTCAGCCATTTTATGGGTGTCTTGCTTCTTCTTTATGGAGGCTCCTGTATTATTTGCGGCATCCATTAGCTCTTGGGCTAATTTCTCTTCCATAGGCCTTCCCTTTCTTGCCTTAGCATTGCTTATAAGCCATTTTAAGGCAAGGAAGATAGACCTATTCTTTCTAACCTCTTGTGGAACTTGATATGTTGCGCCACCAACCCTTCTGGGCTTCACTGCCACCCTTGGTCTGGCATTATCAATAGCCGTCTGAAAAATGGCAAAGCCATCTTTTTGCATCTTTTCCTGAATGATATTAATGGCAGAATAAACGATTTTTTGAGCCAAGCTTTTCTTTCCCTTTCTCATCAAGGCATTGATAAATTTTGTCACTAAAAGACTGCTATAAATAGAGTCAACTTGTTTTTGAACTGGTTTTCTATATTTTTTTCTTGGCATTATCCTTTCACCTTTTCTATTAGAGAATTGAATGCAGATGGATCCTTTACAGCCAGGTCTGCTAAAATCTTTCTATTAAGCTCTATACCTTTCTTCTTCATCTGGGAGATAAACTGGCTATAGGTTAGACCAGAGAGACGGCAGGCTGCATTTATCCTTAAAATCCAAAGTGCCCTAAAATCCCTCTTCTTCAGTCTTCTGGAGATATAAGCATATCTATGTGCCCTGGCTACAGCCTCTTTGGCAATCTTATACCACCTTGACCTTGCTCCCCAATAGCCTTTGGATAGCTTATGGATCTTATTATGTTTCTTTTTTCTGGCAACAGCTGATGTAGCTCTCATCTCTTAGGTTTCTTTGCTCCATACCTTGACCTTGCCTTCTTTCTATTGGCAACACCAAGTGTATCTAATGTTCCACGAATAGTATGATATCGGACTCCAGGGAGGTCTTTCACCCTTCCTCCGTGAACAAGGACAACTGAATGCTCCTGAAGGTTATGCCCAATTCCTGGAATATATGAGGTAACTTCATGGCCCGAAGTAAGCCTGACCCTGGCTACTTTTCGTAAAGCAGAGTTCGGCTTCTTTGGTGTTACCGTATAAACCCTAACACATACACCTTTTCTCTGAGGGCACTGTTTTAAGGCAGGAACCTTCTTCTTCTTCTTTATTGGCTTCCTTCCGTGCTTGATAAGCTGATTAATTGTTGGCATAACAGGTATTATAATCTCATCTTCTTTTTCCTGTCAAGATATTTCTTGTGTTACAGCAAAATAGAAATGTCCTATTCTTAGCCAAATAGAATTGGGCGTGGCTATTCTTAGACGACGGAAAACTGCTGTCAATACTTGCGCTATGTAAAAAAGAGAAAAGTTCGTGGAAATAACCGTAAAGTAGCCACACATTTGACTTTATAACAACACAGAAGATTTAAGGATTATTTCTGGACATTCCAGGCCAAACAAAATATAATAAGAAAAAATGAAATATAAAGGCATTATTGAAAGATACAGAGGGTTTTTGCCTGTCTCAGAAAAAACTCCAGTAATAACGCTTCTTGAGGGAAATACTGCCCTTGTCTTTTCAGAGAGACTCTCTGAGCTTACAGATTGCTCTGTCTATCTAAAGTATGAAGGGGCAAATCCAACAGGCTCTTTTAAGGATAGGGGGATGACCCTGGCCATTTCAAAGGCTTTAGAGGAAGGGGCAAAGGCTGTAATATGTGCTTCAACTGGAAATACATCTGCTTCTGCTGCTGCCTATTCTGCTAAAGCAGGCCTCAAGTGTATTGTTATCATTCCAAATGGTGCTATCGCCCAGGGGAAACTTGCCCAGGCTTTGATTCATGGTGCAGAGGTAATAGCCTTGGAAGGAAACTTTGATGATGCCTTGAGAATAGTAAGAGAGCTTTCTGAAAAATACCCTATCTGCCTTGTAAATTCTATAAATCCATATCGCATAGAAGGACAAAAAACAGGTGCCTTTGAGATAGTAGATGTATTGGACAAAGCTCCAGATTATCACCTGATTCCTGTCGGAAATGCTGGAAATATCACGGCCTATTGGAAGGGTTATAAGGAGTATAAGGAAAAAGGAATGATTGATAATTTGCCTAAGATGTGTGGATTTCAGGCAGCAGGCGCGGCCCCAATTGTGGAAAAGAGGATAATCAAAGAACCAAAGACAATAGCCACAGCCATAAAGATAGGTAACCCTGCCTCCTGGAGCAAGGCAGAAGAGGCTCTTTTTGAGTCTGCCGGAAGGATAGACAAGGTTACTGATGAGGAGATATTAGAGGCATACAAGTTTTTAGCAGGCAAAGAAGGGCTTTTTGCAGAACCTGCCTCTGCTTCTTCTGTAGCTGGGCTATTCAAGCTAAAGGCAGAAGGCTATTTTGAAAAAGGCAAAACAATTGTTTGTATCTTGACCGGACACGGCTTAAAAGACCCAGACCTTGCCATATCTCAGGCAAAGCCTCCACAGGTTTCAGTAGCCCTTGATAGGATAATTGAAATCCTAAATGTTAGCTAACAACATAGCCGTATCATTAGGATATGGAAGAAGAATTGGAATACGGGAAATATCCTTTATTCGTCCTCATCTTCATAAGAAAATATCTCTATCTTCTTATGTGAGGCAAGAATATCTCTCATTACTGTAGGCGAGATATAAGGGGAGGCAATCATTAGATCAGGTTCAATACCTATCTTTTCTTTATAATCCTCTGCTGATTGTATCAATTTACCAATATCATTGCTTTTGAGACCTGCTGTTACCTCAAGTAAGATGTGCTTTCCATTTCTGATGACAATATCAATCTCTCTATCACCGTAATAACCTTTTGTTACCTCAAAACCTTCTTGATGCTTAAAAATCCCTCTTATGGTATTTCTAAAGGTTGCTTCATTATGAACTCCCCATCTACTGCCAATAGAAGAGATTCTATCAGAAAGATTCTTAAATCCTTCTCTTACTTCCATGGCTAATTCTCCTATCTTTTGCTCTGTTCTTTTTTGAGCAATTGCAAGCTCCTCTACTACCTTTTCTAACCTTGTAATCCTTTGCTCTGTTCTCTTCTGGGCAACTGCAAGCTCTCCTACTGTTATTGCAAGTCCATCTACTCTTATTGCAAGCTCTCCTACTGTTATTGCAAGTCCATCTACCCTTATTGCAAGTCCATCTACCCTTATTGCAAGCTCTTTGACAATCTCCTTAAGCTCTGCGAAATCATCCTTTTTAACAAAGGTCTCGCTGAAGATAGTGTAAAGAGAGTTTTTGAATTGCTCATCCTTTTTTAGCAATATGGGCAATATCCTGAGAATATGTGCTTCTTCTTCCTTTATCAATGAAATAGGCATAGCAAAAGTATATCTACTCTAAAAATTCCTGTCAAATATTAATAAAGGGTTTAATTACAATTTTTTCTTTACAAGGAGAGAAGGGTTTAAGTATCATTATAGCTATGACACAAATGAATATGGATCAGCTTTTGGAGAAGATGATCCAGACAAATGCCTCTGACCTATATCTTAAAACAGGTGCTCCACCTATGTATAAGATAGAGGGTGCTACCTTGCCAGCAAAGATGGAGCCGCTTACACCTGAGGATACAGAGAAGCTGGTATATTCCATTGTAAGTGATGAGGATAAGGAGAGGTTTGAGAGAGAGCTTGAGCTGAATTTTGCTTATCATTTAGGTACATCAAGGTTCAGGGTGAATGTCTATAGGCAAAGGGAGTCAATAGGTGCGGTCTTTCGTCAGATAAAGGTTCAGATTGCCACTATTGATGATATGGGTCTGCCACTAATCCTTAAGGAGATAGCCCTTACCCCAAGGGGGCTTGTTTTGGTCACAGGTGCAACAGGCTCAGGGAAATCAACGACATTAGCGGCTGTAATAGACTATAGAAATGAGAACAGGACAGGTCATATTATCACCATTGAAGACCCAATTGAGTTTGTTCATCCAGATAAGAAGGGGATTGTCAGCCAAAGGGAGGTCGGCATAGACACCCTTTCCTTTTCAGAAGCCCTGAAGAATACCCTTCGTCAGGCACCAGAGGTTATTCTGATAGGTGAAATACGGGATCTTGAGACTATATCCTCCTCCATCTATTACTCAGAGACAGGCCATTTGGTTCTCTCTACACTACATTCTACCAATGCCAATCAGACAATGGAGAGGGTGATAAACTTCTTTCCAGAGGAGATGCATCTCCAGATATTCCTTGCCCTTTCTCTGAATCTAAAAGCGGTTATTAGCCAGAGACTTGTTCCTGGTGTGGAGAAAAAGAGGGTGGCGGCCATAGAGATTATGTTGGTAACCCCAAGGATAAAGGAGTTGATAAGGCGAGGCCAGATTGGAGGAGAGTTGAAAGAGGCAATTGAGGCAGGCAAAAATGAGGGGTGTCAGTCTTTTGACCAGTGTATCTTTGATTTATATACACAAGGCATAATATCTCAGGAAGAAGCTCTGCGTAATTCAGATAGCCCGAGCAATATGAGATTAAAAATGAAGGGAATGGCATAATAAGAAGTTAAAAGTTAAAAGTTAAAAGTTATAAAGATTTATAAAATAGGAGGTAAATTATGTATGCGGTTTTAGAGGATAAGGGAAGGCAATATATAGTGAAGGAGGGAGATAGGCTGAGTATTGACCTTGAAAAGAAGGTAGCAGGGGATAAATTAGAGTTTACCAATCTCTTAATGGTAAGGGATGAGGAGAGGCTCTACATGGGAGACGAGCTTTCAGGGGTAAAGGTTACAGCAGAGGTATTAGGAGAAAGAAAGGCAAAGAAGATTACTACAGTAAAATATAGGCGGAGAAAGGGGTATAGAAGGAAACTGGGACACCGCCAGAAATACCTCTGTGTGCTTATTAAAGGAATAGAGGGAGTGCCATTAGCTTAAAAATTAGGGGCAAAATTAGAAGGAGGGAGATATGAAGAGATGTATTTTATGGATATTGGTGATTCAATTGGTAATTGGGCCAATTGAGGGTTTGGCAAAGATTGTTCCAAAAGAAGGAACTGAAAAGGTGACAATAAAAAAAGGGGATACGCTATGGGAGCTTGCCAGGAGATATTTTAATGACCCGACTAAATGGCCTGAGTTTAATAAGTTTAATAAGATAACCGATCCCAACCTTATCCATCCAGGAGAAAAGATTGGCATAGGCATAGAAGAGGTTGTAATGGAAAGAAGAGAGGCAGAGTCTCTTCTTGTCCGTATTAGACAAGAAAAAAAGAAGGCAAGAGCAAGTCTGGAAGAAAGGGATAAAATGATAGAAAAAGCCATTCTTGAATTAAAAACACCTCTTTCTTGCGATGTAGAAGACCTTATCATTGAAATGAAGATTAAAATAGATGACCTTGAAGGCATCCTTTCTAAGCAGAAAGATGGTTTTGCTGAAAAAGAAAAAGAGATTTGGGTTCTGAAAAGAGAAAGGGATGAACTGAAAGATAAGGTTGGTTTGCTAAACTCAGTAATAGCTGAGCTTACCAAGAAGCTCTCTGAGGCAGAAGATAAGGCTCTTTCTCAGGAGATGGAGATAGCTGGGCTGAAGAAAGAGAATGAAAAGCTCAAGAAAGAGAAAAGGGAGATAAAGACCTTTGCTTATTTTCTGACAGCAGGTGCAATTGCAGGTTTAGCTATTATGGCTTCTTCAGATTAGAGATATCCTGCCTTCAAAAAAAACTCCTCCTAAAATACAAAATTTAGAGTTTAATGGTTATTATTGGCACTGGTGAACAAGGACGGGTTGTTTTGGATATTCTGCTCTCTAATGGTTTTAAGCCTGATGGGTTTTTGAATATTCCGCCTTTTGAGAAGGAAGAAGTATGTGGATTTCCTGTGTTCGGAGACACATCTTCTCTTTTTCGGTTTAAGAAGGGTATTATTGGCCTTGGGGATAATACAAAGAGAAAAGAGGTCTTCCTTTTAGCAGTCTCATCTGGGCTTGAATTGGTTTCAGCCATCCATCCATCTGCTATTATCTCAAGCTCTGTGAAGCTGGGGAAGGGTGTTGTGGTTGGAGCTTTGGCTGTTATAAGCATTGCGACAGAGATAGGCGATAATACGATAGTAAATACAGGGGCAATCATTGAGCATGATTGTGCAATCTCTTCTCATAGCCACATTGGACCTGGTGTTTGTTTGGGTGGTGGTGTCTTTGTGGGAGAATGTAGTCTGATTGGACTTTCTGCGGTTGTTCTTCCTGATATTAAGATAGGAAAGGGTGTCATAGTTGGAGCAGGTTCTGTTGTGACAAGAAATGTAGCAGATGGGCTTACGGTAAAAGGCGTTCCGGCCAAACATTAGTTCATTTGTTTATGTTCTTCTTAACATTAAAGCTGAAAAATTTGGGTTTATACGAAAATTGGATATTATTTGTGCCAGGCTTTATTTTTACAGACTTAAAAGTGCCGAATAATTTTTCAATCTGAATCTCTTTTCCGTTTACCTTGGCTTCCCACTCTGGATCCCAATTATCAATAAAACTTAGGTATCCTTCCTCAGAATTCTCAGAGACCATTTCGAGCCTATCACCATTATACTTTATAACCTGACTTCTAAAATTACTACTTTTTTCATGCGAAATAGCATCTGTCAGAAAATCCTTAATCGATTGATATTCTATGTTTTTGGAAAAATAAAATCTTCTGCCATCATTAAGGCCCAATAACTGTTTTAAGTAATCCTTCTCCTCTTTTTCATACCTATCCTTAAAATTTATATATCTTTCATAATGCCAATTAGCCATACCGCCAACAAAAAAAAACTTGTTTAAGCTAATGGTTCCTATATCATACCTTAAGCAGGAAAATGACTTCATATTTTCTTCGTCAATGTTTAAGGTTGTTGGTTTATAATCGTGTGTCCCATGATGAGCCCACTGAGAAATTCCAACCTTACGTACATCATAGGAATTCAGCAAAAGCAATAACATCATTATAGCTGTCGCCATTTTGTTGCGTGACACCATAAATCCCTTATGAATATTCTGCCTTTTTCTCTTGGATTCTACAAATTTAATCTTTCTGGCAAAAACCAATAAAAAAATTATAACACCAAATGATATGGCTCCCATTACAATATAAAAACTTTCATCAAAATTTTGTGGTACAAAATTATAGGCCAAAAAGTAGGTAGTCCAGTAATCATCAAATAATTTATTATGATAAAAATAATATTGGATAGCCAAAATTATTAGATAGACAATAAAAAACTTCAATAAGAATGGGCGAAATTCAATATGACGACTCTTTGTAGAACCATCATTCAAAATTAAAGCCTCAAAAAAAGAGTATGCCCTTGCAAGAAGCAGTGAAATTATAGGGAGTAATATAATACTTAATCTGCCCCACATCCTTAAACTGGAAAAGCCAGGAAGATGATACCATAATAACTTAAATAAATATGATCCTTTACCATAACTAATGTATGTAATGGTTAAAAACCAGATGAATATTATTGATAGAAAGATGATGTTGCTTTTAGATCTGTTTGTTTTCGAAACAAAGCTTATAACAAAGATTATAATAAGGAACACACTCACCATTCCAAAATAATACCATCCTTCGGTCTGAGCAGCCGGAGGAAAAAATAATGATCCTAATGTATCGCTTAAACTAAACACACCTTCAGTAGACCACGCAAAACTTTTACCATATCTATTTGTAGTTTGACTCAAAAGTTCTTTTATCTCCCAAAGATAAGGCAAAAGTATGGTAATAGTTGATAGAAAAGAGGCAAAAAGGACACATAAGTATCTTTTGAGATTAACAGGTTCAGTGTAGCCAAGCTCTTTTCTTGTTTTATTAAATAAAAGTAGCAGTATATAAGGACCAATCAAGAATATAGAGTAATAAGTATAATAAGGGTAAGCAGCAGTCACAAGCATTAAAGTGCTTAAAATAATTATCAGAAAACCCTTGATATATCTATTCAAAGCGATTGTAATGCCCAACAAAATGAATGGTATCCAGGCAATAGAATGAACACCATTAGGAAATCTAAATATCTCAATTATTTTCATATCAGTGCTCATTATAGCCGCAGATATAAAAGCTGGCCGAACATCTATTTTTAAGGATCTCAGCCATAAATATAATCCCAAGGCAAATATTGACACACCAAAAACAGTGAATACTTGATGGAAAAATGGTGGATAACCATGAAATAATTTATAAACAATGACCAATAGAATATTTAATGGATAACATGGTTGAGCAAGTGGACTTGAGTAAAAAGGGTAACCACAAGCCTCGGATGGCGACCAAAGGGGCATCCTGAAATTGCTGAGCACATCCAATAAATAGGCTTTATAAACATAATAAACTGAATAGAAATCATTGCTAATTGAAAGTGAAAATGGCTGGTTGGGAATAAGATATGGAAACAGATAGATTAGTGGCCAAATAAAGATAAGTAACGCAAATAGCCATTTTTTACTCATCTTGTTTTTATTATTGCTTGGCAATGGCAAAATTTTGGTCATCTTTTCTTTAATATTGTTAATGTTGCGAAAGAAAAGAGAAGAATTTTCCAATAAAATTTTTAAAAAACAATTTATCTAAATCAAAGAGTATTCTAACCAAAAATTTTCCCTTAAAATTTAAAAAAGGAAACGCATCTGGATTGTAAAACAATACATAAGAAGAAAGCCCTGGATATATTTGGTCTACAATTTCAAAATTATTAGATAAAAATATCGTGTTAAGTTTTTTTAATTCAAATGCCCTTTCTGTATTTTCATCAAAAAGCATGTTTTTCTTATAAATCAATTCCCTTATTTTTCTAAAAAGAAGATTGTTATGGGTAGGTTCTAAACAAATAAAATAACCATCTTTTTTTAAAATATTATTAACCATCTTAACTGCCTGTTCTGAATAGTTAGGTACATGATGTAATCCACCAATAATAATAACAATATCATACTTCTTATCAGTTTGAAACTTTGCAACATCCATTTTATAAACATTCAAACCGGAATCATTTGATTTCGCTAAATCCACCATTATATCGCTATAATCAAACCCTTCATAAATAATTTTAATCCCCAAATGATCTTCTATAATTTTTTTACCTTCACAATATCCACACATTGGCTCTAAAACCGTTTGATTATCGATCTTTAGGTACGTTTTATCCTTAAAAAAATGATGCCACATTAACTTTTTAATAAGTAAATGCGTTTTACTTTGTCTTTGTTTGAAATATTTTTGGGCAATATTATTAAAATGTTCTTTTTGTTTTTCAATTTTGTTCATTTTTTTCCTCTTTATGATAAGCTCGTCTCTTCAATAATGTAGTTAGGTCTTCTTTTTGCCTCAAGAAATAGTTTGCCAATATAATTGCCAATAATTCCCAACATCAATAACTGTATTCCCCCTAAAAAGAAAATGCCTACCATTACAGATGCCCATCCTGAAATTGCTTTATTGGCAACTATTTTTATGATAATTGCATAAATCCCATAACTGAACGCTAAAAATGAAATAGTAGCCCCCAAAACAGTAGAAATTTGAAGTGGCAATATGCTGAATGAAGTAATGCCATTAAAGGCAAGTAGAGCCATTTTTCTTAGAGTATATTTTGTTTCTCCGTGCAAACGTTCATTTGGAAAATAGCTGATTCCATATTGCTTAAAACCAAGCCAAGATGCAATTCCCCTATAAAAAATATTCATCTCCTTAAAATTTCTTAAAACCTTCACAACAGATTTATCCATAAGTCTGAAATCTGCAGATCCTTTTTCTAATCTTAAACCCGACATATAGTTCATTATTCCGTAAAAGATATTAGCAGTTTTTCGCTTAAAAAAAGAATCTTTTTTATTCTCCTTTCTAATAGTATAGACAATGTTATATCCTTCGGCCCATTTGTCAATCATCTGCGGAATCAATTCTGCTGGATGTTGCAAATCAGCATCCATTGATATGGCACAATCTCCGGTGATACAATCCAATCCTGCCCTTAAAGCATTTTGATGACCGAAGTTTTTGGAAAACGATATATAATGAATTTTATTATCTCTTTTATTCAAATCTTTAAGTTCACTCAAGGTATTATCTGTGCTTCCATCATCAATAAAAATTATTTCATAATCATAGTAATCTTTCAAGATATCCACCAATTTATTCGCCAATACCTGAACATTTTTTTCCTCGTTGTATGAAGGAATAACAATTGATATTTTAATATCTTTTATAGCTCTCCTTTTTATCTGCATTTTGTCAACTCAACCTTCATAAACATCCCAAAATACCTATTGAGTGGTGAAAAAATAAATTCTATTTGCTTTACTGCCTCATAAAGAAAAGAAGGGACAAGGCTTCTGGTTGAAAGTCCACCGCTTAATAGGTAGCGAAACGGGATTAAAAAGGATAAATGGGTAATCTTCAAATTAGGAAACTCTTTCTCAAACCTTTCTCTGTCACGACAAAAGATTATCCATGGAATTGCTCCATTAGCATCGCTTAAAGGTCTATTTCCTTCAAAGCCCCATTCTCCCTCTGGATAAAATTCTTCATGATGAAAGTTTTGATAGATAAACCTGGCCCATAATGTATTGGCTGGTTCTATCATTATGCATCTTCCGCCAACCTTCAGGCACCTTTCTACTTCCTTAAAAAACAAAACAGAATCTGGAAGATGATGCAAAACATCAATCATAAAAAAGGCAGAAATAGTTTGGTCGGAAAAAGGCATCGAAAGACCCGAAAAACATAGATTTATTCCGGGAACTGGAAGAATATCAGAGGTGATGACATCGGGAATAACCTCTTTTAGAAATCCTCCACCACTTCCTAATTCAATCAGCAATCCATCAGGTCCTCTTTTCGATATGGCGAACTCCTTGTAAAGATCAACATAAAGCCTCTTTAAGAATCCTTTGCTTTGAATGATCTGGCCATGCAACTTTGTAGTTGAAACTGCATCTAAGTCTTTGATATTTCTTGTCTTTCGTAATTTTAGCCACTCAACAAATCTCTTTATCAATTAAGCTTCAACCTCCTGAAAGCAACAAATGTCATTTTCAAAAGAAGAAGTCCGTGCTTAAACCTTTGTATCTTTATATCTCCATAAGTCCGCTCTCTATATCTTATTGGTATCTCCACAATCTTTAAGTTCAACTTAGAAGACCCAAAGAGGATGTCAAAGTCTCCAAATGGGTCAAAGTCTCCAAAAAAACTTCGGTTTTGAGCAATTCTTTCATAATCCCTTCTAAAAAGCGCTTTAGTTCCACATAGCGTATCCTTTATCCTCTGTTCAAGTAACCATGTAAAGATAATACCAAAGATCTTATTGGCTATTAGATTAAGGGTTCTCATTGCTTGTTTTTCCATAGGATAGACAAGCCTTGTGCCATTAATAAACTCACCCCTTCCTTCTGCTATGGCTAAATAAAACTTTGGTAGGTCTTCTGGAGGAACAGTCAAGTCAGCATCAAGAATGATTAAAATATCACCCTTTGCTTCTGCAAACCCTTTTTTCATTGCATCACCCTTTCCTTTGCCTTTACCTTGATGAATCAGCTTAATATCCTTCTTCCCCTTATGTTTCTTTATCATCTCCTCTATCTTTTCTACTGTTCCATCTGTAGAATTTCCATCAATAAAGATAAGCTCTGTATGGCTTCCCATATCTTCTGTTCTTTCCACGCACCCTTCAATATTTCCAACTTCATCTTTACAAGGAATGATAACAGAGCAAGAATATTCCTTTATTTCACCTTTTGGCTTCTCTTTAGCCACGATATATTCCACCATACATAAGTTTTTGACAATAGGTAATTTGGCGACAAAGCGATTTAATAGGTCAGAAAATAAAGGAATCTTCTTAGGAAAGAAAAGCCTCATGCCTTTTTGAACTACCTCATAACCATTAAGATTAAGCAGATTCTCTATATCCTCTGAAGAGAGCCAGTTTTGATAGTGTTGAGGCATTTTTAACTTCATCTTTTCTCCCAGCCTAAAGAGCGGTTCCCAAAGATAGTTGAATTGGGTGATAACTACCCTTGTCTCTTCCTTGGTAACCCTTTGTAGGCACCTGAATGCCTGCCAGACATCTGTAAGATGACCGACCAAGTCTGACATAATCACATAGTCAAACTTTTCACTAAGATGTAAATCCTCAATGTCATCAACCAAAAAGGTGTATTCAGGATATTTCTCTTTGGCTATCTCTATCATTCCTTTGCTGAAGTCCATACCCACGCCCCTTCGAGGCTTGATGTGTCCAATAAAATCTCCTGTGCCACAACCTATCTCCAGGACAGAAGCCTCTGGTGGTATAACAAACCTCAAAAACCTCTCTAATTCAGAATAGTAATAGCTATTTTTCTTTTTCCATACATCTCTTTTTTTAGCAATAGAGTCAAAATAGGCTATCTTCTCTTCTTTTGTCACTTTCTATTCTCCCTATACCACTTTATAGTTCTTCTCAATCCTTCTTCAAAATCCATTTTAGCAGAGAATCCAAACTCTCTCTCTGCCTTTGATGTATCCAATCGTCTTCTTGGCTGTCCATCTGGCTTGGTAACATCCCAGACAATCTTTCCAGAAAACTCCGTTAGTTTTGCAATCATATCTACCAAATCTTTAATGCTTATCTCCATCCCAGAGCCAAGGTTGATAGGTTCACTCTTATTATAGTGTTCTGTAGCCAAAAGGATTCCCTCAGCACAGTCCTCAACATAAAAGAATTCTCTCGTAGGCTCTCCTGTCCCCCAGACTATAATCTCTTTATCGCCCTTGTTAATAGCATCTACGCATTTTCTAATCATTGCAGGAATCACATGAGATGAATTGAGGTCAAAGTTATCTCCTGGGCCATAAAGATTGACTGGAAGAAGAAATATGGAATTAAAGCCATACTGCTCCCGATACGCCTGAGATTGCACCAACATCATCTTTTTAGCCAATCCATAAGGTGCATTTGTCTCTTCAGGATACCCATTCCACAAGTCCTCTTCCTTGAATGGAATATTGGTAAACTTTGGATAGGCACATATTGTGCCAATGGCAGTAAACTTTTTGATATTATTCCTTCTCGCATGCTCCATCATCATTGCACCCATAACCAGATTTTCATAAAGGAATTTTCCGGGATTTGCTTTATTTGCCCCAATCCCCCCAACTACTGCGGCCAGATGAATGACTATATCAGCTTCTGTATCGCGATAAAGCCTTTCCACATCTGCTTCTTTAGTCAGGTCATAATCACTTCTTCTTGGAATAAATATCTCAAGGCAGCCACTTGCTTTAAGCTTTTCTATGAGCCAAGAACCCAAAAAACCTGCTCCACCAGTAACAATAACCTTCTTGCCTTTCCAAAAACTCATCTTGCCTCCTTCTTGACCAATTCCATATCAGCATCTACCATTATCTTGACCAATTCCTTAAAGGTGACCTTTGGCTGCCAGCCAAGTTTCTTCTTTGCTTTACTGGTATCACCAATTAAAAGGTCAACCTCTGTGGGCCTAAAATATTGAGGGTCTATCTTGACATAATCTTGCCAGTTAAGCCCCAGATAAGAAAAAGCCTCCTCAACAAACTCTTGGACAGAATGAGTCTCTCCTGTCGCTATGACATAGTCATCTGGTTCTTTTTGTTGCAGGATGAGCCACATAGCCTCGCAAAATTCTGGTGCATAACCCCAGTCCCTCTTTGCCTCAAGATTACCCAAATAAAGCGTATCTTGTCTTCCTAATTTTATCCTGGCACAAGCCTTAGTTATCTTCCTTGTGACAAAAGTCTCTCCCCTTCTTGGGGATTCGTGATTAAAGAGAATGCCATTACAGGCAAATAAGCCATAAGCCTCCCTATAATTTTTGACCATATAAAAGGCATATGCCTTAGCTGCTGCATATGGGGACCTTGGATAGAATGGTGTATTTTCACTTTGGGGTGGCAGTGCATTTCCAAATAGCTCTGAAGATGAGGCTTGATAGAACTTTGGAAATATCCCTGCCTCCCTTATTGCCTCCAAAAGCCTTGTTGTGCCTAAAGCAACAATCTCTCCTGTGTATTCTGGAATCTCAAAGCTGACCTTGACATGGGACTGAGCGCCAAGATTATATATCTCATCAGGCTTTATGGTGCGAATAATCTTATTCAGACTGCTAGCATCATTCATATCTCCATAGACCAAATGGAGCCTGACTCCCTTTTCATGAGGGTCCTGATAAATATGCTCTATTCTACCTGTATTGAAGGACGATGACCTTCTGATGATTCCATAGACCTCATAGCCCTTATCCAGCAAGAATTCAGCCAGATATGAGCCATCCTGACCAGTGATTCCAGTAATTAAAGCCTTTTTCATAATCATATTTTACTCATTATCTATAACTAATTGCAAAGAAAAAATTGAGGCTAAGGTAATGCCTCAGTTACTCGGTGGATAAAAAGATAGTGAATTATAGAGATAGAGTAAAAAGGAGAAAAGGGGAATTATGGAGAATAGGGGAAAGCATCTATCAAAAACAATACTTTATAATACTTTGAAATTTTCTCCAATTCTTTCTTTTTCTCCCTTTCCCCTTCTCCTTAAACACATTTTTCAACTGATAACTGAGGGGTTACCTCTTTTTCGGGTTAACCCTTGACATTACTATTGATAAAATTATATAATTTTCTAAAAAAGGAGGTGTAGATATGGCAAAAATCTACTATGAAAAGGACTGTAACATTGAGTTACTAAAGGGAAAGAGAGTGGCTATTATTGGGTATGGTGCCCAAGGACATGCTCAGGCTCAGAATCTCAGAGATTCTGGGATAGATGTGGTTGTGGCGGAGGTTACCCAAAGCCCAAATTATGACAGGGCTATTCAGGATGGCTTTAAGCCTATCTCAGCTAAGGAGGCAGCAGGGTCTTCTGATTATATTCAACTTCTTGTTCCAGACCAGTCCCAAACAAAGGTCTATAGCGAAGAGATTGAAGGTGGTTTAAGTGCTGGAAAGGTGCTTGGATTCTCACATGGCTTCAATATTCACTTTGGACAGATAACACCACCAAAGGATGTAGATGTAGTGATGATTGCTCCAAAGGGACCAGGGGCATTTGTTAGAAAGGTCTTTGCTGAAGGTGGTGGAGTTCCTTGTCTTATTGCTATTGCTCAAGATGCCTCAGGTAAGGCAAAGGAGCTTGCTCTGGCTTATGGGGCAGGAGTTGGAGGTGCTCGGGCAGGTATCTTAGAAACAACCTTTTGTGAGGAGACAGAGACAGATCTATTTGGAGAACAGGCTGTTTTGTGCGGTGGTGTCTCAGAGCTTGTCAAGGCAGGCTTTGATACATTAGTTGCTGCAGGTTATCAGCCAGAGGTTGCCTACTTTGAGTGCTGCCATGAACTGAAGCTCCTGGTTGACCTTATTCATACCTCAGGAATTAGTGGGATGAGGGAGAAGATCTCTGATACGGCAAAGTATGGCGATGTTACTAGAGGAAGAAGAGTGGTTAATGATGACACAAGAAGAGAGATGGCTATTATCTTAGCCCAAATTCAGACAGGGGCTTTTGCCAAGGAGTGGATATTGGAGAACCAGGCAAAAAGACCCATATTGAATGCCTTGCTCAATGCAGATAAGAATCATCCGATTGAAAAGATTGGGATGAAGCTACGCGAAATGATGCCCTGGTTGTCTAAAAAGTGATAACGGAACACAAAATAAAAGGTGGCAAAAAAGATTAGACTATTAAGGTAAAGTAAGGCGTATAATTGTTCGGTAACACTTTAGCCACCTGAAGTAAAGATTAACCACAAGTACACAGAAGATCACTAGCAAATTGCAAATTTAGCATTTATCATTTCAAATTTGAAATGATAATTTTGCAATGCTAATTTTGCAATGAAATTCTCCGTGAACTCGAGTCTTTCAGTCTTTTTACTTCAGTTAGGTAAACAGTTACATTGTTCGGTATCTTTGCCTTAAAAGGGGCCCTTAGCTCAGTTGGTTAGAGCATCTGACTCATAATCAGAGGGTCGTAGGTTCAAGTCCTACAGGGCCCATTGGTCTTAACTTTAATAATTCCAATAGGTTATCCAATTCATTATTTCCCTTAACCAAAGCTCACTACCTTCAAATTGTGCAGTAATTGTGTAGTTGATTCTTCACCAAAGGTGTTATCAAGTATATTTACTGCCTTAGTTTTATGACTTTGTAATGCTTCTCTTAAGGTCTCATTGATAGGTATCTCCTTCCTCTCACCGTTCTTGGTATCTTTCCCATCCAATGAAATAAACCCGTGCCTTAAGTCTATATTATCCCATTTTAGGTTAAGTATTTCACCCTTTCGCATACCCGTATTCAGAGCAGTAATAACAATGGGCTTTAAGTGAGAAGCACAATAACTAATGAGCTTATGGCATTCTTCTTTAGATAAATACCTTAATCGCCTGTTATTTTCTTCAAGTATTCCTCAACGCTATAATAAATTCCATAGCAAAAGCCAGAGAAAATTCCATAGCTAA
>JASEHO010000079.1 GCA_030018505.1 bacterium | reverse complement strand
AGCTCCACCTGAGAGACCAATCACAACCCTATCCCTTTCTTCAAACATATTGCAAGAGTGTATTGTCTTTAAGCACTTTGGAATGAGCATACCATTCATTTTATCTTTTGATGGCAGTCCTGTCAATCAATTATGTTTAAGAGGGCTTTAGAATCAGAAAGGCAGATAAAAGAGTATGTCAGGACGGTTCACTCTTGTTTGAAAGTTTGCAGCGTAAAAAATGGAAATTGGAAATTAGAAATTAGGAAGAAATTCGAAATCATAGTCTTTACCGAAAATCTGTTTTCTACCTCACCTCAATCTCAACCTTTGAGTCTATATCTGGGAGATACTGGCGAGGGGCAATTCGCAAGGCTCTGCCTTCTTTCTTTTCTAAAATGGTCTTCACCTTTTCTACATCAACATTGGAATAAGGCTCTACTGCCTCCATTATCTTTGCCAGATCTAAGGGTGCGCCTCTTGCTCCTGGTGGTGTTACAGTGATAAATAGCCCTTCAGGTAGGGATTGAATGGTAAAATCCCCTGGCCTCTCCTCTTCCCTTTTCTTCTCCTCGGAAATCTTCTGGAGTATCTCTGTCCATGGGCCCACTTTGCCCTTTTGAAAATAAAGAAAGGAGTCTTTTTGAGGAAGGCTATCTACACTCCCTTCTTCTATTCCAAGAAGCTCTCCTGCCCTTTTTTTAGAGCCTGAAGGAAGGAGGATTGATGGCGGATAGTCTGTTCTTTGAGGATTGGAGACTACCTCTGTCAACTTAACCTCTGCTTCTTTGAAGGGGCCGGTTACTATCTTTCCCTGCTCCTTGCAAAAACTTACCTTACCCTGGATAGATGTAATCTCCTGAACTTGGCCTGCGAAATCTATCTTTGTCTTTGGATAAATTGTAGCAGCTGAAATGACTCCGCCATTTGCTATCTTAATCTCTGTAGGCTCAAAGGATGGAGAGCCTATAATATCAGCAAAGACCTCCTCTGCGGAAATCTCCCCTCCAACCAAGCCTTTGATGCCCCTTTCTATCACTATAGGAATCTTTGTCTTTGGTCTTTCAGGGGCTTTCTTACTCATAATCACTCCCTTTTTTCCAACAATATAAAGTCTTTTTGCAGAAGCAGAGCATCGCATCCCTGTGCTCATCACGATAACCCCTTCTGCTGTAAGGACAGAATATGCGGCTGACTCGGCAATAATATCTGCCCCTACCTTAATTACACAAGGCTCTGTTTCTGTTCCAACTATGTGACCTGAAACTGTTACTGTTTCCTTAGCTATAATGCTTCCTCCTTCCTCAACATCACCCTCTACCTCAATATTTTCACAAGATACCTTCACGGCCTTCTTTACTGAGCCTTTAACTATAACCCTTCCTTCAAACTCAAGGTCTTCTGTAAGGTCGCCGCTTATTTCCATAGTCTTTTCAATATCGCATCTTGCCTCGTTCCATTTTGGTCTTCCATAGGAGGCAGAGGATAAGATATTTTGGTCAAGGTATGTGTTTCTACCAGCAACTATAGGAAGGTCATCGCCTAAGAGACCTAAAATCTCCTGACCTAAGCAATCTATCCCAGGCTCTCCGAAACTTGGACTTTCTCGGATAGCTAAAATCTGCCCAGGAATGACCTCTATATCCTCTGTCAACTGGTAGAGATACCTTGCGGGTTTTCCTATGGAAGGCATCTTTCCTTCTGCCACGATAAACGGCTTATAATATGCCTTCTTTAAGGCTATCCTTATCTTCTTTTCAAAAACCCCATACTTTATCCCTTCTTTATTCAGGAAGGAGAGGATAGATTTAACGCTTGGCAACATACCACCTACCCTTGGTTCTCCTATAGTTAAAACTGCCTCATAAGATTTTAAGTCTCCTCTATCCCTGACCGTAATAGAGAGAGAGCTATCAAGCTCAGGAATATACTGGCGGGGAGCAACCCTTACCAGGCTACTGTCTCTTCTCTCAACAGCATCTCTTACTGCAGAAAGGTCTAAATTAATGAATCCTCCAAGCTCTTTTGCCACCTCATCATAAGCTACTGGTTCACCCATTTTGCCGCCTGGATAGACTTGGATGTATAAACCCTCTGGTGTATTCTTTACCTCAAAACTGCCCTTTCTTCTCTCTTCTTCCTCCTCCTTTCTTTTGATCTCTTCAGAAAGGGCAAGCCAGTGCCCCTTTCTATCCTTTGGAAAGAAGAGTAAGCCATTGTTTATAGCCAAAGATGAAGCCTCATTCTCTAAAATCTCAAGGAGGTCTGCGGCATAGCCTGAAGATGTTTCTTCTGGCAGAAAGATAGAGGGTGGCTCCTCCAACTGCCCTTTTTCCTCAGATAATGCTTGAACAAGGGCAACCTCTGAGGGTTCATAAGGAAATTTTTCTATTCTTCCAGCTTTTAGCTTAAATGTTGCGCTCTCAATAACCTCCTTTATCTCCATACTCTTTCCGCCAATGCTCACCCTTACCTTTGGATATATGGCCTCAGAGACAGAGATTTTACCTTCTTCTCCTATCTTCACCTCTGTCATTTTATGCTCCACAGAACCAATTTGCTCACAGTCTATAAACTCTATTGCCTCTATCCTGCCCCCTCCGACAATACCCTTGATGCCTTTGGTCATAGCTATTGGAATCTGGAATAAAGGAGGTGGAGGCGTTCCCTTAGTCATAATTATTCCCCTTCTTCCTGTCACTGAAATAGAGCGACACTTAGCCTGGCAATCAAGCATTCCTGTTCTAAGGACAATAGCGCCACCTGCAGAGATCTCAGAGAAGGAGATAGAGTTGACCACAATATCACCCTTTGCCGAAAGGAATATCTTTTGCTTTTCTGTGCCACAAACATCTGCGTCTATCTCAATATTTCCACCAGAGCTTATCTCTGCTGAGGGTGCTATATCTTTCTTTATAGCGACAGAGCCTCCTGCAACAAGCTTTACCTTAGGCTTTACAGAGCCAAAGACGATTATTTTGCCGGAGAATTCAATATCCTCTAAGAGATCACCCTGTATCTCTAAGACCTTCTCCACATCAGCTCGATGAGTTGTCCATGTAATCCTTCCAGAATCTACTGCATATAGCCTCCTTCCATCAGAAGAGAGAGATGTATTCATTCCTTCTGAAAGGGAAAAGTCATTGCCTAAGATGCCGCGGATCGGCTCTCCTTTCACATTTATGCCGTCCTCCCCTAATTTTGGCGGCTGTTTTATGGCTAAAATCTGGCCTGGGATAACATCATAAGGCTCTTTATATTGGTAAGCATAGCTTGCAGATTCTCCTTTTGTTGGCGGTTGATATTGGCAGATTAAAAATGGTTTATGATAGCTCTTTTTTAAGGCCAGCCTTACCTTCTTTAGGTCAATAGGCCTATTTACCCCTATCTCTTTTATAAAACCCAAGATATTTTCAATAGGGGGAAAGATGCCGTCCGGCTTTTTTGGAGAAAGGGTAAGATAGGCATAAGCAGACTTTATCCCTTCATTATCCCTGATTTCAACGATTATCTTCCCATCTAAATCCTCAATATACTGCCTTTCAGCTATCTTTATCGGAAGACCCTTTCTTTCAGCATAAGCCCTTTTTATTTCAGGAATATTAAGCCGTTTATACCCTTTAAGGCTTTCTGCAAGGAAGGCCAGGGGTGGCATTGTGCCTTTTTCACCAGGTGCGAAACAAGAAAGATATAGACCCTCAGGAAGATTTTGAATCTTAAAATCACCTGGCCTTTTCTCCTCTTCTTCCTTTCTTCTTTTTGTCTCTTCAATCACCCGTATCCAGGGGCCCTTTTCTGTTTTAGGAAAGAAGATATGTACGCCACTTCCTATCTCAAACTCTCCCATCTGCTCTTTAGAAAGTCCCAAAAGCATAGTGGCATCATCTAATGCATCTGATAGATTAGAAGATGGGATGACTACAGAAGGTGGGTCAAGGAGCTTTGCTGGGCCATATATTGGTTCTGTTAATTCTACCTCTGCTTGCTCATAAGGTTTAGAGACAATCTTTCCCCTTTCTTCAAAAAAGGTAAGGGATTCTTCTGGTTTTATAGCCTCATAAGATTTTAGACCAATAATCAGCTTTGCCTTGGGATAGATAGATAAGGCACAGGATATTTTTCCTCCCTTTCCTACCTTTATCTCTGTAGTCTTCTGGTCAATAGAGCCTAAGACCTCAGCATCTACACCCTTCTCAGCATAAGCCTTTCCTCCAGATAAACCCGTAATCCCTTTGGCCATAGCAATGGGCAGGTTGAATAGAGCTGGAGGAGGAGCGCCCCTGGTCATAATTATTCCTTTCTTTCCTATGACAAAGATATACTTGGCTTGAGATTCTACATCTATCATGCCTGTCCTGGCAATGATTGAGCCGCCTGCAGAAAGCCTTCCTGCCTCAACTGAATTTGCCATCATATCCCCTTTTGCCTGAGCATCACAACCTGAAAGAGCGCCTTCTACTGTAAGAGTTCCCTCTGTCCTGATTATGCAGGAGTTTGCATCACCAGTTATCTTTATATCTCCCACAGACCGTATCTTTACATCCCTGGCACTGCCTCTAATCTCTACTGCTCCAGAGAAGTCAATATCCTCTGTTAGGCTACCTTCTTTTATGAGCAGAGGCTCAACATCACACCTATTTTCTTTCCAAAAGGCTTTTCCAGGTGATATAGCAAAAAGCCTTGTTCTGTCCCTGGAAATGACTGTATTCTTTCCAGCTATCATTTGAAAATTATCCCCTAAGATTGCTGGAATCTCTTCTCCAGCTGCAGTAAGCCCAGCCTCTCCATAGGTAGCAAGTTTTTTTACAGCTAAGAGCTGTCCAGAAATGACATCCGTATCTTCAGTGAATCTATAAAGATATTTTGCAGATTCTCCTTTTGTTGAAAGCCTTCCTTTTGCCACAGTAAATTTCTTGTCAAAAAGATGCTTTTCTAAAACCTTTTTTATCAAGGGCTGGTCTATGTTGAGGACGCCTTTCTTTTCTATAAATGAAATGACATCAGAAAAGGTAGGAATCCTTCCAGAGAGCTTTGGGAAGGTGATAGTAAGAAAACAAACAGACTTATCCTCTGAAAATTCGATGATTATCTCACTGTCTAAATTAGATGTATAAGCCTTTGCTTCTATCAGAACAGAAAGAGCCTCTTCTGCAACTGAAACAGTCATAGGAAAAGTATAATAGTGAAAAGGGAAAAGTGAAAAGTGAAAAGTGTTTAGATGAAGGTATGTGTTTAGCTATCTATTGGTGCTTTGGAGTGCGAAAGCTTGCTTTCGCTTTTAGTTTTACCGCCAAACCCTGAAATAGGGTGAAATAGGGGACAGTTACCATTTTATCCTTTCTTTGGCCGACCAGTGGACTAAAAATAGGTTACTGTCCCCTATATCCCCTATATCCGAAATTAGAAAGAGAGTCGTAAGCCACCCCTAAAGACCATATGTCCATAGTCCCAGTCTTCACCTGTTAATTCACCTTCCCTTTTCCTTCCGTTTAGTTCTATCTTATATTTGATTTTTGGCTTTTCAATTGTGCCTATAATTTTTCTTACCTCTCCCCAGAGAAAGAGATTTTTACTAATAGGATATTCTCCTCCACCGCAGAGATGATACCCCCAATCACTCTCCTTGGAGCTTAGGTTTAGTGTCCAATATCCATAATAATCTTCCCACGAGACTTCACCCGAATAATCCCAATTGTATCTGCTGAGACCACCTCCAGTATAAAGGGAAAAAGGGTTCTCTGGTGAAGGCTTAAAGAGTAATAGCCCAGTAGCTCCATAAGAAAGATACTTATATGTACTTTTTACATCATCTTCATCTCCACTATGTTTCCCGCTTCTTAACTCACCCTGAATAGCAATATTCTCTCGCACCATGTATCGTAAATCTCCAAACAATTCACCACCCCTTCCTTCCACATCCTTTTTACTATAACCCTTAATTTTAAAGGAACCCATTCCCCCGCCAACCGAGATTGGCATCTTCTGAATTGGTAAAGCAGGTTTTTCTTCTACCCTTCTGGATATTACTTTCTCGGCTTCTTCTCCAGGTTCAATCTTTTCTATCCTCTCCATTGTAAGAACAAAGATACTTCCATCAGCCGTTATTATCTTGTAAGATATATCAGGCACACTTTCAATAATCTTACCCCTTATCACACTTCCATTCTTCAAGTAGATTACATATACCCCTCCTTTTTTAACCTCTACCCTCATCTCTTCTTCCCCAAAGCTAATCTTTGCTACCTTCTCCACAGCAAAGACAAAGATACTTCCATCCGCTGTCTTTATCTTATAAGACACGCCAGGTACAGACTCAATCACCTTGCCTTTGATTACGCTTCCATCCTTTAGATAGACCACATCTGCTTGAGCAAATGCGGATACGAACATCATCGCTGCCAAAGCAACACCCCAAATCCTTTGCCAATCTAAGTTCCTTTTCATTTTTTTACCTCCTTTAACTAAAATAATTTTTTTGGGAAGGCTTCTTTCCCTTTTTACATCTTTAGCCTAAAAATCACCTCCTAAGTTTATACTCATTCTAAAAATAAAAAGCGCCCTTATCGCATAATTTTTGCGACAAAGACGCTTTGCTAAATAGAAGCTATAATATTCCAGAGACACTCCTCGACCAAAGAAGCCTCCGGGACAATTTTTCTTCTCTAAAGAAGTATCTAAAGGTCTCTTATTCCTCTCTCTCTCTCTCTCTCAACATAACACCTTTTCATTTATCTTTAATCAAGGAAAGTGGCGATATATATCCTTATCTATGCAACGCCCTCCTAAACTCTATCACCCTTTCTTTATCTTTTAAAAGTATTTGATATATTCTTTTCCCTGCTGTCGGTTCATAAAATTCGTCTTTATCTACCTCTTCTATCTTCTGAGCCAGCAAAAAATCCTCTATATTTAACAGTTCTGCTGATAGTTTTAAGTCAAGTGCCAATGGAATCATAACCTCATTCACAGGAAGAAATTTTATACCCATTTTTCTATCTGTGTCAAGGAAAAATTTATTCTTGTCATTTAAGAATTAAAAGTGAACCGTTTTTGATAAATTTAAAGTTCAAAAGTGAACTGTTTAAAGAGATATTAAAAAAATAGTAGTATTGTGGATAGTGTGAGTAACTCCGAAGGAGTTAGTCAAGCGATGTGGGAAACCTGAAAGGTTTTCCATAGAGCATCACTATCCACAATTTCACATAAATCGGCTTTGGTGCAAAAAATGTAACGGTTGATACAAACTCTTTATATGCTCC
>JASEHO010000078.1 GCA_030018505.1 bacterium | reverse complement strand
ACTTTATCTCTATAATTCACTATCTTTTTATCCACCGAGTAACTGAGGCATTACTATCACCTGACAAAAATCCTTGAAATCCTAAAAGATCTGTGAGATAATTTAGCTGTTGCATCTGTTTGGGTTATCCCCCTTATCATAGACGAGGTATTCAAAAAAGAGATTTCTAATTTCTACAATGGAAGAGACAAGAGGAATAGAGGCTGTTATTAGGCTTACTGCTCCGAAGAGGGGTGGAAAACCTCCAACCTTGAAGAGTGTGCTTTCTGCGTTGGAGGCTCAGGGTATAACTTATGGGATAGACGAACCTGCCATCATATCTGCCATAAAGAAGAGTAGATATAACCTTCCTATAAGGGTAGCCAGGGCAAAGCTTCCGACAAAGGGTGAGCCTGCAAGATATAGCTATAGATTTGGGATACGGGAGGAAAACCAGACTCAAGACTTAGATAGATTAGAGGTTATACCCGGTCAAATCCTGGCTGTTAAATCCCAGCTTAAGCAAGGAAATCCTGGAATATCTGTCTTTGGTGAGGAGATTCCTGGCCTCTTGGGCGACGACTTTCCCATAACACCTGGAAAGAATACCTATCTTTCAGAAAATGGCAGAATTCTATACGCTGTAGGCTATGGAGAGGCAAATTGGACTGAAAATAGGTGTGATGTAGAAAAGGTTTTACGAATAGACGGAGATCTTTCAGAAGACCTGTCCTTTGATGGAAAGGTTATTGTCTCTGGAAAGATATTAGCCGATATAAAGGTTTCTGTAGGCGACCTATATGTAAAAGGGGATATAGAAGCAGGGGTCAATATCACTGCTTCAGGTAGTGTAGAGACAGAGGGAGATATTTTGGGTGAGGAAGGCAAGAAGACAACAATCGATTCTAAATGCAACATCATTGCCAACTCTGCCTCATATTCAAGCCTGAAGGCTGAAGGCTCTGTTCTCATCAGCACAGGATTAGCTCATTGTGAGACTACCGCAGACTCTGTGATTGCTGTTGGAAGAAAGGGTATTATCATGATAAAGGGCACACCTCCACCCTCACGCTTTTCTCTGCCTATTGCTATGACAAAGGGGGTGCAAGGGCTTTTTGGGGGAAAGGCTTCTGCTAAAGAAAGGATAGAGGCTGAGATTATAGGCTCTATCTCCTTAGAGCCAACAGAGGTTACATGTAGTGCTGGCGGTATTATCTCCTCTACATCCTGCATCTATCCAAAGGTAAAGATTAACATAGGTGGAAAACAACTTGATATAACCAAACAACTTGACTCAAAAAGCATCAAGGAAGAGAGACAGTCTCTTGGGATATATCCTTATGAAGAGCGAGAGGTATCTTTGACTTCTCTTGAGCATAAAGCTATTTTACCAGCATATCCTCCATCCATATTGATAGAAGACCTTTCATTGGCAAAGGCATTTCTTCAAGAACTGGGAGTAGGCGAGATTGATTTTCTTCCAATCAATGTAGAGCAAAGAGCAGTCTATCTCTGTTTTGGGCAAGGACAAAATGGTCCCTGGAATGAGATAAAGGCAAGGCTTGCTGAGGAAAAGCAAAAAGAAGAGGAAAGACCCGGGTTGCTTTTTATTGACAATGCTGAAGAAGGGCTTTTTATTACTATAGCACCGCCAGGAGAAAGGGGAAAACCATTAGAAGAGCAGGAACTAAAAGAGAGATTAAGCCCTTTCTTTGAGATAGATAGATCGCTCCTTGTAAAGGCGATTTCGCAGCAGCGTGGCGTTCCTACCAAAGTGGCTGAAAGGCAGTATATCCCGGAGATAGATGGAAAACTGGAGCTTGAAATAAGAGAGGCAGAAGGAATTCCAAACCTTGAAAGCTATCTTACCATCACCCTGCCAAAAAGGGGCGCAAAGCCAATACCGCCAAGAATTGTTGGCCATCTCTTAAAGAAAAAAGGAATAACCTTTGGGCTACTTATCAAAAGGATAAAGGCACTACTAAAGAGTTCCATCCGTAACAAGCCCATCTTGATTGCCAGAGGAAAGCCTCCAACAAAGGGTGAGCCTGCAAAGCTAATCTATCAATTTGGACAAAGAGAGGGTGTTGGTCCTGAAAATAGATTAGAGGTTATTCCTGGACAAGTTTTAGCTATAAAGTCGCAGGCTAACTTAGGAGATGCTGGAAAGGACATACTTTCCAAAGAAATACCAGCAATTTTAGGTGATGACCTCAAGATAATACCAGGCAAGAATACCTATCTGACAAATGATGACACAGTTCTTTATGCGGTAACTCATGGTGAGGCTATCTGGACAGAGAATAGGTGCGATGTAGAAAGGTGTTTGCGGATAAAAGGAGACTTAACAGAGGATATAGCCTTTAATGGCAAGCTCTTTATCTCTGGCTCTATCTTAGAGGGTGTAAAGGTCAGGACAGAGGGCGACCTCTATGTGAAGGGAGAGATTAGAAAGGGTGCTGATATTATGAGTAAGGGCAAGGTAGAAACAGAGGGTGATATTTTGGGTGAAAAGGGTAATGAGGTTATAATATCATCTGATTATGAGATCATTGCCAACTCTGCCTCTTATTCTACACTGAAGGCTGGAGGTTCTGCTCTTATCAGAACAGGTCTTTCTAACTGTGAAACTACCGCAAACTCTGTCATTGTAGTTGGCAGAAAAGGGATGATTATGACAAGCAAGACACCCCCTCCACCAGTCTTTAGCCTGCCTATTGCTATGACCAAAGGTGTGCAGGGTCTTACAGGAGGAAAGGCTTATGCCAAAGAGAGAATAGAAGCTGAGATAATTGGCTCTATATCTATGGAGCCGACAGAGGTTACATGTAGTGCTGGCGGTATTATCTCCTCTACATCCTGTATCTATCCAAAGGTAAAGGTAGTTATTGGTGGAAAGACACTGAATGTTTCTAAGCAAATTGACTCAGGAAGCATCAAGGAAGAGAGGCAGTCTCTTAAGGTATGCCCTTATGAAGAGCACGAGGTATCTTTGACTCACCCTGAGTATAAAGCACAGCCACCAGCGTATCCTCCATCTATATTGACAAAAGATGTTGAGTCTGCCAGGGGGTTTTTGGGAAGTGAAAAGTTAAAAGTTAAAAGTGAAAAGTTAAAAGTTAAAAGTGAAAAACAAGGAAAGGAAGAAGAAGGAGCACAGAGGAACACAAAGGAAGGTGAGAGACAGGAGATTGATTCCATTCCAATCAATGTTGAAGGCAAGGAGTTCTATCTCTGCTTCCAAGAAGGAAAGAAGGGTCCCTGGGAGGCTATAAAAGAAAAGATTACTGAGGAGAAAAGAATAGGGGAGGAAAAAGATGGAAGTTTTCTCATAGAGAACTTAGAGGAGGGTCTGTTTATCACTGTAACCCCTTCTGGGTCAAAAGGAAAAAGGATAGAAGAAGCAAAGGTAAGGGAGAGTCTAAAAGGATTCTCTATGCTAAATGAAAAAGCCCTTTTAGATGCAATCTTTGAGCAGAAATCCGTTCCTATAAAGATAGCTGAGAGGCAGTATATCCCAGAGATAGACGGCAGATTAGAGCTTGAAATAAAAGAGGCAGAGGGTATTCCATATTTTGAAGCCTGGCTCACCATAACAACACCAAAGCCAAGGGCAAGACCCATATCACCTTCTGTTATGGCAAGTCTCCTGAAGGAACAAGAAATAACCTATGGGTTGCTTATTAAAAGGATAAAAGCATGGCTAAAAAACCCTACTTACAACAAGCCAATCCTTATAGTTAAGGCAAAGCCTCCAACAAAGGGTGAGCTTGCAAGGTTTATCTATCAGTTTGGACAAAGGGAGATTTCAGGACCAGAAGACAGATTAGAGGTGATTCCAGGCCAGATATTGGCTATAAAGGAATTGGCAAAACAAGGAGAAGACGGTATAGACATAAAGGGAAACCCTATTCCTGGATTATGCGGCGATGATATTTCTATGCTTGCTGGAAGGAACTGTAATCTTTCTTCTGATAATAAAATTCTATATTCGGTAAGCTACGGCGAGGCTTTCTGGACTGCTGGCAAATGTAATGTTGAAAAACTCCTCAAGATAGAAGGCGACCTAACTGAGGATATATCCTTTTCTGGCAAAGTAATCGTCTCTGGAAATGTAGGAGAAAGAATTCTTATCTCTGCCACCAGGGATATAGAGATAATGGGCAGGGTAGGTAATGGCTCTGAGCTTAATGCAGATGGAGGAATATCCATAGACAAGGGTGCATTTGGGAAAGAGGATGACGAGGTAATATTAGTAGCTAAGGGTGATATTGTGGCAAACAGTCTAATTCATAGCCGGGTCAAGGCAGATGGAAATGTTATTGTCAAAGAGTCTATGACGGATACAGATGTAGAGGCAAACAGCATCTTTGTTGCTGGAAAAAAGGGGATAATTATGAGCAAGGGCATACCCCCACCACCTATCTTTAATCTTCCCATTGCTATAAAAAAGGGAGAGAAGATAATGGGTGGAGGAACTATTATTGCTAAGGTTGATATAGAAACAGAGGAGATAGGCAACCCAGAAAAGGTATATACAGATGTAAAGGTAGCAGAAGGCGGAAGGGTCTCTGTCTCTGGAACAGTATTCCCTGGAACAAGGATAACCATTGGCAGAAAGACCCTTGAAGTCCGAAAGCCACTCCAGGCTACGACCTTCAAATTATACGAAGGAATGATTGTTGCAGCAAATTATGAGCAATGTGAGGTAAAACCAACAGAGATAGAATACCCAGAATCAAAGATTGCTGTAGAGATGCCATACTCAATTGTTGTGGCAAGAAAAACCTTAGCAGATAGCCTTATAGATGGGGCAGGTTTTCTTAAGCTCGGTCAGAATGAGGTTGATTTTGCCCTTGTTTTAGATGAGAAGGAATTGAAGGTGCTCCGTGTGTATCCAGCCAAGATGTTTGGTCCCTGGAGTGATGGGTGGAGAGAGGAGTATGGTGAACAAAAGGACGGAAGTTTCTCCTTTGAAAACAGGACTGAAGGCCTATATTTGCTTGTAAATCCACCTTATGGAGGAGGAAGGAGAATAGAGTATTCTGAGGTAGAAACTGGTATTTTTAAGGAAAAGTTTATAGATATAAATCAAGAGGTGATAAGGATATTCTTCAGAGAGGTAGAGGAAGGAAAGCATAGAAAGCAAAGTGCAATAAAGATTGGACCAAGGCAGTATCTATCTGATGTATCAAGTATCATCAGGATAAAGAGGCATTCTAAGAGTGTTGAGGCTGTCTTCTATCCTCCAAAGGTAGGCGGGATGCTTATTGATATGGAGGAGATAATCAGGTATTTAGATGAGCAGGGGATAAAGGCTGGGCTAAAGAAGCAAAATTTGGTAGAGGCTTTATCTTCTGGAAAATTTAAGGAGGCTATTGTTGTGGCTGAGGCAGTTCCTCCTACTGCCGGTATAGATGCGAGGATTGAGTATAAGGTTAAGATTTCCGAAAAGAAAGCTCCTTCTATAAATGAAGACGGCAGGTGTGATTTTAAGAATATCCTCTCTCTGCCTGCTGTCAAGAAAGGTGATGTTTTAGCCATAAAGGTAGAAGCTATTCCTGGAAAGCCAGGTCAGGAGATAACTGGGGAGCAGATTCCAGCTCCTTTAGTAAAGGATATAGTCCTACCTTGTGGAAAGAATACCCAGGTTTCAGAGGATGGAAAGAGCCTGATAGCCAATATAGATGGAAGGGTTATTTTATCTGGGGAAAAGGTATATATTGAACCTGTTTATGAGGTTATTGGCAATGTAGGTCCGGCAACTGGAAATATAGATTTTGTAGGCACAGTCTTAATCACAGGCTCTATCTTAGATGGGTTCAAGGTAAAAGCTGGGGAGGATATCTTGGTAAGGGACGCTATAGATGGCGGAGAGATTGAGGCAAAGGGGAAGGTAGAGGTGATAAAGGGAATAAGGAAGGCTCAAGTTAAAGCAGGGGAGGTAGTGGCTAATTTTGTTGAAGGCTCTAATATTTCGGCAAAGAAGATAAAGATTATAGGCGATATTATCTTGTCTGAAATTTCAGGCGAGGAGGTTTCTGCAAGAAAGATAAGGGGAGGAAGGGTGAGGTGCAGTCTTTCCATAATCTCAGATGAGGCTGGTTCTCCTGCTTTCATAAAGACAAGGCTTGAGGTTGGCATAAGCCCAGAGGATAAGAAGGAGATGGAGGCTCTGATAAATGATATTACGAAGGAGAAGGATGAATTGGTTGAAATATCACTTGGTCTCAAGAATGCCCCTCAAGAGAAAAAAATCGCTCTTTCTGAAAAACAAGAGAGGCTCTCTTCCTCATTAAAAGAGAAGATAGAGGCTCTGAAGGTGTTTTCTGCCAGGCCTATTATTCAGGGTGCCTATATCTCTATCAAAAAGAAGGCGTATGTTGGCACAGAGGTGGTAGTAGGAAAGGCTGAGCATCACCTTGATGAAGATAAGGCTGGTGAATTTCGGCTGGTTAATGGCAAGATAGAGATTGTTTAGTTATTTTTAAGGAGGTTTTATTTTGAGTAGGAAAGAGGTAGTCATTTTAAGAATACGGGATACGGAAATAGAGAAAAGGATTGATGTTGTTACTAAGGAAGAGCCTATCTCTATTAAGGTGAATGGAAAGAGGATAGCTACTTTGCTGGCTACACCTGTTGATGTGAAAGAATTGGCCTGCGGATTTCTATATTCTTTGGGTTTGATAAAAGAAATGGCAGATATCTCGTCTATCTCTGAGGTTGGCTCTGAGATAGAGATAACAGCAGAGTTGATAAAAGATTTTTCCCAGGATGAGCAGGTTCTCACCTCTGGTTGTGGTAAGGGAGTAATTATTTTGGGTTATCTCCTTGGCAAGATAGACTCTGACCTTGTCATATCCATAGATTCTCTCTCTCTTTTGATGGATGAGTTTCAACTAAAGTCTATTGGGTATAAGACCACAGGCGGCGTTCATTCAGCAGGCATCTCTGATGGCAAGCAAATTCTGGATTTTAAGGAGGATATTGGCAGGCACAATGCTATAGACAAAACAATAGGCAGTTTTCTTCTGAAAGGGTTTTCCTTGAAAGACAAGATAATGTTGACCTCAGGTCGCCTCACCTCTGAGGTAGTGACGAAGTGTGTAAGGGTAGGGATACCTATTCTTATCTCAAGGTCATCTCCAACAGATATGGCTATTACCCTTTCTGAGTATTCAGGCCTTACACTAATTGGATTTGCTCGCAAAAAGAGGATGAATATTTATGCTCATGCTGAAAGGGTCTTAAGTGTGTCAAAGTTATAGGTTCTTTTGTTCTATTGTTTAGGTTGTAGGTTAAATAACATTCTAAACTTTTTAACCTACAACTTTTTAACATTCTTTATTTTATTGCA
>JASEHO010000077.1 GCA_030018505.1 bacterium | reverse complement strand
TAAACAGCTCTATCAGATTAAAGAAACCCCTTCTAATACCAGAATAAAGACTGTATAGGACATTTCTATTTGGTTAAGAATAGGACATTTCTATTTTGCTGTAACAGATTTAATTAAAAATTTGACAAAATGTGGCAAGAGATATTAAAATATAACGCTATTTGCATTAAACTAAAATCAAGAGGATTTTCTGTAAATAAAATTACGGTGTTAAAGGGATAAAAAATATGGAAGAAAAAAAGGACATTAACATAAAGATTGGGCTTGTCTCTCCTGAGACAATTCACTCCTGGTCATTTGGAAAGATAAAGAAGGCAGAGACCATAAACTATAGAACACTAAAGCCTGAGAGAGATGGTCTCTTCTGCGAAAGAATCTTTGGTCCAATGAAGGATTGGGAGTGTTTCTGCGGAAAATATAAGAGTATGCGCTATAAAGGCGTAGTCTGCGATAGATGCGGCGTTGAGGTGACCAAGTCTGATATAAGAAGGGAGCAAATGGGTCATATCGATCTGGCTGCTCCTGTTGCCCATATATGGTATGTCAAGCGAATTCCATCTCAGATAGCCCTTCTCTTGGACATCACCTCTCAAGAATTGGAGCAGGTTCTCTATTTTGATGCCTGGCTTGTCCTTGATGTGCAGGATGACATTCCCTTAAAAAAGTATCAGGTTTTTACAGATTTTGAATATCGAGAGCTGAGAGAAAGACACGGCGACAAATTTGAGGTTGATATGGGAGCAGAAGCATTAAAGAAGGCACTATCTTCCTTAAATTGCAAAAAGCTCTGCACTGAAATACAGGACATTTTAATCAATGAAAAATCTGCAGGAAAAAAGAAGAGGTTATTAAAGAGACTTTCTATAGCCAAATCCTTTGTGAATTCAGGAAATAAGCCAGAATGGATGATATTAGATGCACTTCCAGTGATTCCACCGGACTTAAGGCCTATGGTCCAATTAGATGGAGGAAGATTTGCTACCTCTGACCTTAACGACTTATATAGAAGGGTGATCAACAGAAACAACAGGTTGGAAAGGCTGATAGAGCTTAGAGCCCCTGAGGTCATTATCAGAAATGAAAAGAGAATGCTTCAAGAGTCGGTAGATGCCCTGTTTGATAATGGAAGAAGGGCAAGACCTGTTAAGGGTTCTGGAAACAGGCCGCTTAAATCTTTATCAGATGTCCTTAAAGGAAAACAGGGAAGATTCAGACAGAACCTTCTTGGAAAAAGGGTTGATTACTCTGGAAGGTCTGTCATTGTAGTTGCTCCAGAGCTAAAACTCCATCAATGTGGTCTCCCAAAGAGAATGGCTGTTGAGCTTTTTAAGCCCTTTATTATGCATAGGCTTGTGGCTAAAGGCTGTGCCCATAACATTAAGAGTGCCAAAAGGCTTGTGGAAAGAGAGACGAATGAGGTTTGGGATGCATTAGAAGAGGTAATAAAGGAACATCCCATCTTATTAAATAGAGCGCCAACCCTCCATCGGGCTGGAATTCAAGCCTTCGAACCAATTCTTGTTGAAGGAGAAGCTATCAAGATGCACCCACTTGTCTGTTCAGCCTTTAATGCAGACTTTGATGGAGATCAGATGGCAGTCCATGTGCCACTCTCCCTTGAAGCACAACTTGAAGCACGATTACTTATGCTTTCAGCCTATAATCTCCTTTCTCCGTCCAACGGCAAACCACTTATAACACCAAGTCAGGATATAGTCTTGGGACTCTGTTGGCTTACAATAGAAAAGACATCCAAAAAGGATGAAAAGATAAAGGCATTCAAAGATAAAGATGAAGCCATATGTGCTTATGAGATGAAACAGATAGACATCCATTCTTTTATAAAGGTTAGAATGGATGGAGCGATTATTGAGACAACTGTAGGCAGGCTTATATTTAATGAAGCCTTTCCAAAAGATTTTGGCTATGTAAATAAGATGGTTGATAAGTCAATCCTTTCTGATCTGACAAGTCAAATCTACTTTAAGTATGGAATCCGCAAAACTGTGCAATTTTTGGATGAAATAAAAAAGATAGGTTACATCTTTGCTACAAAGTCTGGCTCTACTATTGCTGCTTCTGACCTTAAAATTCCAGTAAAAAAGGAGAGACTGCTTTCTGCGGCTCATAAACGGGCAGAGAAGATAGTTGGTGCTTATGAAAAAGGGGTTATCACCACAGAAGAGAGGTATAACCAGGTGGTTGATTTATGGACATCTGTCAACGAAGATTTGGGAAAGATGATGATTGATGAGATGAGCAGGGATCAAGAAGGCTTTAATCCTGTCTATCTTATGGTTATTTCAGGGGCTCGTGGTAGCAAACAACAGATACGACAGCTTGCTGGAATGCGTGGTCTTATGGCTAAGCCTTCAGGCGAAATAATTGAGCTGCCTATCACTTCAAACTTTAGAGAAGGGCTATCTGTTCTTGAATACTTTATCTCAACCCATGGAGCCAGAAAGGGTTTAGCAGATACAGCCTTAAAGACAGCAGATGCCGGGTATCTTACCAGAAGGCTTGTTGATGTCTCCCAAGATGTGGTTATCTCAGAAAAAGACTGCGGAACAATAAATGGAACTATTGCCACTGCTATAAAAGAAGGGGATGAGGTGATTGAATCATTAGGCGATAGGGTTTTAGGAAGGGTTAGCTTGGATAATATTGTCAATCCTATGACCGGTGAGGTAATTGTTCAGGCAAATGATGAGATTGATGCAGAGGCAACACGGAAGATAGAAACCGCAGAGATTGAAAGAATACGGATAAGATCTGTTTTGACTTGCGAATCATCAAGAGGCGTGTGCTCTAAATGCTATGGATGGAATTTGGCTATAGGAAGGCTTATAGATATAGGAGAGGCTGCTGGAATTATGGCGGCTCAATCCATCGGAGAGCCAGGAACACAATTGACTATGAGAACCTTTCATATCGGAGGAACAGCTCATCGTAAGGTCGAAGAAGCAGAGATAAAGTTTGATTATCCTATAAGCATTATTCAGCTCCCAAAAAGATTGATTGAGCTTTCTGATGGAACATGTATCTCTTCCCGTGAAGGAAAGATAGTGATAGGAAGGGTGCTGTTCTCCCATCCTCTTTCTTCTGAGGCAAAGTCTGTAGTTCATGAAGGATTCTGGGTGAATGTAGGTGATGCAATAATTCAGACAACGGATGGATTTATTAAGGCAGAAACAAGGGGAACAGTAAGAATTTTAGAAGATAGGTTATTGATTATGTCAGGGGAAAGAGAGATTCCAATAAAAACAGGTGCTCATATCTTAGTGAAAGAAGGAGAGTTTGTTGATTCGCAAAAGGTGATCGCTGAATTCGATCCATACAATGAGCCAATCCTTACAGAGGCAACTGGCACAATCAAATTTAGAGATATTGTTTTAGAAAGAACATTGAGAGAAGAGCTGGATGAGAATACTGGTCTATATCAGAGGGTTATTATCGGTGATAGAGAAAGTGAATTTCAGCCAAAAATTATTATCATCAGAAAAGAAGAGGTTGCTGTATCATACATTATTCCAAATGGAGCAAGGTTAGTTGTACAGGAAGGGGATGAAGTTCAGGCTGGTAGTGTCATTGCCAAGATTCCCCAAGAGCTTATCAGAACAAAGGATATAACCGGAGGCCTGCCAAGGGTAGCAGAACTATTTGAGGCAAGGCACCCAAAGGATGCGGCTATTGTCTCTGAAATAGATGGAACTGTCCTTTTTAAGGAAGTAGAAGGAGGAAAGACAAGAATAATAGAGGTAAAAAATGAAGCTACAGAGGATGTCCGAGAGTATTCTGTCTCTATGGGAAGACATCTAAGGGTGCATTCAGGGGATAAGATACGGGCAGGAGATCGATTAATAGAAGGTTCAATCGACCCACATGATATCTTAAAGATTGAAGGGGAACGCGCTTTACAAATGTATCTTTTGAATGAGGTTCAAGAGGTTTATAGGCTTCAAGGTGTGGAGATAAATGACAAACATATAGAGCTTATAGTAAGGCAGATGCTCAAAAAGGTGAGAATTGAAGACTCAGGGGATACAGATCTATTGCCAGGAGAACAAGTAGATAGGTTTCTTTTTAAGGAAATAAATGAAAAGGCAAAAAAAGAGGGAAAAAAATTAGCTTCAGCTAAGGCTATCCTTTTAGGAATTACAAAGGCGTCTTTATCCACAGACAGTTTCATCAGCTCAGCTTCATTCCAGGAGACAACAAGAATTCTAACAGAGGCAGCTATTGCTGGAAGACGAGATGAACTTTTGGGCTTAAAAGAGAATGTAATTATTGGCAGGCTCATTCCAGCAGGAACAGGTCATAAAGCGCACAGGCTTTCTGGGAAAATAAAGGTTGTTGGTCAGGAAGAGAATCTGGAATTAGAAACTATTCAAAATCTTACAGAAGAAAATTTAGCTGCTTAACCTATTCCATATAAGTCTATACTGAAAGTAAATCAGTCTCAAAAAAAGACTTTAAAGAAGGTAGCCAACCTATAACATAAAACCTTAACTCTGGTAACTTAATGCTTTCTGGAGTATAATCAAAGATTTATCTCCATTGCAAAGCCCCTTTCTTTCCTGCATATATCAACCCTACAAGAAGAATAACGATAAATATCACCATTTCAACAAAGAGAGCTGTAACAGTAGCAGACCCCTTGAATATAGTTGCCCAGGGAATAATGAAGACTATCTCCACATCAAATATGAGAAAGAGAAGCCCATAAAGATAATACTTCACATCATACTGAATCCAGGCAGAGCCAACAGGTTTCTCTCCACATTCATAAGTAGAGAGCTTACTTTCAGAAGGCTTATTGCTTCTAATAAACCAGTTGAAAATAAAACCTCCCAAACAGAAGGCAATCCCCACCAGAAGAAAAAACGCCACCCAAAGATATTCTTTCATAAGAAAAATTATATCTAACCCATAATAATTTGTAAAGAAAATATTTAGGGACCTTTGATTCAGACATAAGCCACAAAAATTTCTTTAAAGTTATATAGCCTCGTAGCCGATATATAGTTATACTCAATGAAAACAGCCTTTACAAAAAAATTAGGGAATAAAAGGGGTCCAGGATTCTAAGGGGGGGACAGTCTTTCAAGAATTCTAGTATCGCCTTCTTTTCCCCCCCTCTACCCTTGAACCCTTTTTAAGCCTAAATTTTTGCCGAGGCTGATTTATTTAGGTATATATCTTCCATCTCTCAATATCCGGTCTATTTGGGCAGGGCAGGATGAGCTTTACCTGTGTGATACTGCCTTCCTGAAGGATAAACTCACGGAATATACCTAATTGTCTGTATCCTCCAGCAAGAATGGGGACAGCAGGTGGAGGCTCTGGTTCTAAAATGACAAGAGTAGAGTCCTGGCTGACAGATCCAAAACCAAACTCTACTCTTGTTCCATCCTGTGCGGAAACCACGCCGCCACTTTGGGTGATGGTTGCCTGGACTAACACCTCTTCTGTAATAAGAAGAGCCGAGTCGCTACTTTTAGCAAACTGACTTTCAAAAGAAGCTATATTTTTTATAACCTTCCCCAGGCCATCTCCACAAAAGATAGATAAGAATATCAACAATATCCATCTTCCCATAAGACTCACTCAATCTTAACCTGATACAGGATATTAACTTTGCCGCTACCAGGGATAGAGATTACACCTTGATTGCCATTATCGCCAGCTTCATTCTTGCCAACAGTGATTTTTCCGCTTTCATAGTTTGCTTTATCAACATCCTTTACATTGGTCTGGGCTACTCCATCTACCTTAATCCCTGTTCCAGTTCCATAGCTGTCTGGTTGGAATACTATGCCAGGAGGTAATGAATCTGCCACTGTTACTGTTCCTGTCTCATCAGACCCAGTGTTTTCAAGAATAATGCGGTATTCAACCATATCCCCAGCCTGACCTATAGCTATATCTGTATATGTCCCTCCCCTGGTGATATTCCTTGCCTGTTTCTTGATACTAACATTGACTATTATCTTAATTAGGGTGCAGGAGCCAAAACCTGTGTATGTCCCACTAAACTGGTCAGAATAAGTTAAGTCTGCTGTATTGATGATTGGTGATGCCGCCTCAGCCCTTGATAGCCAACAAACTACCAGCAAACCTACCCCTAATAAAATCCTCTTTCCCATTTTTTTTCACCTTCTCCTATCTCTTTTGTCTTCTCTTTTGTCACGAATATCTTCTCTCTTGTCCCTTCTGTCCTCTCTTCTATCCCCAATATCCTCTAATCTATCTTTGTTATCTTTAAGCCAGTTCCTATGTTTATATGCCCTCTTTGCCAGCTCAGGATGCTTTGCTAAAAATTCTCTGTTATTATAAAGATCCTTGGCAATCTTGGGGTGCCTCGTCAGCCACTCTCTGTTCTCGTATATCTTCTTAGCCACCTCTGGGTGATTTGCCAGCCATTTCTTGTCTTCTATAATCTTCCCTGCTACCATGGGATGCTCTTTCAACCAGATCTTATTCTTATAAAGTTCCTTTGCCACCTCTGGATGATTTTTTAGCCACTTTATATCAGAGAGGTCTGCCTTTGGGTATCTCTTCTTTAGGTCTGCCAGGCCATCCTTAGCCAGCTTCTCCTTATGTTCCTTTTCCCATTGCCTCTCTGCCTTTGCCTCCTCTAAGCTGATGAGACCATCGCTGTTTGTGTCTGCGTGTTTGAATCTCTTCCCCTCCCTGTAATATTCAAAATCCTTCTGGCTATCCTTTAACTCTTTCTTATCCAGAAGCCCATCGCTGTTTGTGTCTGCTGCCTCAAACCTCTCCTCATCATACAAATCATTATAGCTTTCCTTCAAATCCCCTGGACATGCAGAACCCCAAATAACCATCCCACCAATCAATACCTTTCTTAACATTATTACCTTACCTCCTCGTATGTTAAAATGGTCTAAGAGTAATCTTAGACTCTATAATCCATAATTCGTAGAATTATGGCGGTTTTTCAATTCAAAATGGATTTTATTATTCACTCCTGTTATAATGGTAGCAGGAGTAAGGAAACAGGCTTATTCTCCCGTGCGGGCTTCCTTTTGGAAGTTAACGCTTATTTTTAGGAGAAAGCCGCCTTGCTCCTTTGTATTATGTGGGTGGGTTAGACTTTCTACCTCCTTGCGACCCTTAGTTTTTAAGGATAACGCTTACCAAAAAGACTGTCACCCACCCGCTTATATATCACCAGTATTGCTTACGATTAGAACGCTTACTATACGAGGAGGTATGACAAGATGGGATATAGGTGGATATAGGGGGTGGATATAGGGGACGGGATATAGGGGGGGATATAGGGGACAGTAAACCTATTTTTAATCCACTGGTCGGCCAAAGAAAGAATAAAATGGTAACTGTCCC
>JASEHO010000076.1 GCA_030018505.1 bacterium | reverse complement strand
AAAATTTCAACTTATAGGAAGCTAATTTTTTGCAAACCAATTTTTATTGGGTATAATATAATTCATCAAGGGTTTGTAAAGAAAAAAATCTTTATTTTGCTATTTCAGAAGCCCAAACAAGCTCATATCCAGCTTCAGTGAGCTTTGGAATCTCGTTTTTTAAGAAGGCAACAGTTGATCTCTTGGTAATATGACCAATAGCGATTGCCTCGCCATCTCTGTCTGCCATTTTTAGCAGAAGTTGAAACTGCTTTGCTACATATTCCTCGTTATCCTCGTTGTCTAAAAAGACCTTTCTCTTGTTTGTTTTGAGTCCCATCTCCTTGGCTATCCTTGCCGCACAACTCTTTTCTATAGTAACACTGTCAATAAAATAGAGTCCTTTTTCTTTTATCTCAAGAAAAGTAGCCTCCATTGTCTTTTGGTCAGCAGTTGCCTTAGACCCCATATGATTATTGACCCCTGAAATATGTGGAATTGCCTCTATTGCCGCTCGGACATTCTCTCTTATCTCGTTCTCTTTCATATCCACTAAGATTGTCCCTTTTAGCTTAGTTGGTTGATTTGCCTCCATAGGCAGGTGAAGCATCACCTCACCGTTATTTTCTTTAACTACCCCGGCTATCTTTTTTGAGTAAGAGAGAAATGGCAGGACAGAGACTGTAATTGGCCAACCTCCTTTCAGCAATTCTAATGCCTCTTTGGAAAGGGGATACCCTGCATCATCAAGGATTATGGCAATTCTCTTGGCTTTTTCCTTCCTTGAAATGGGTGTAGGAGTTTTAACCACAATTGGAATCTTAACCTTTTCTTTAATTACCTCTTTTTCTTTAGGTTTTGGTCTAAATACTGGAGTCTTAATCTCTCTAATAATCTCCTGATAAGAGTTTATTACCCAAAATAAGCTAACCAGCCATCCACCTATAATTATAAGAAGCCCAAAAAAGAGCAGAAACCAACCCTTATCCTTTTTCCTTCTCATTTTAGAGCCCTTCAGCCTCTTCATGTGCCTTTCTGGCCACAATAATCGTCAGGACATGAATCACCTTTGGGTCATGCTGTTTTCCTGCATTCTTTCTTAGTTCATCTAAGGCTACTGCCGCAGAAATCTTTCTTCTGTATGGCCTCTCTGAGGTCATGGCACAAAAGGCATCGCAAGCTGCAATTATTCTTGCTCCTAAGGGAATCTCATCCCCTTTCAGTTTATCAGGATACCCTGTGCCATTAAACCTCTCGTGGTGGTTTCTTATATAGGAAAGTCCATTAGAGAGGAGAGTAATTGGCGAGGCAATATATTCAGACCTTATGGTATGGCTCTTTATCAGCTCAAACTCCTCGTCATTCAGGACATCTGGCTTATTGAACATAGACTCAGGAATTCCAACCCTGCCTACATCATAGATAAGGGCACACCTTTCTATAAGCTCTATCTCTTTTTCAAAAAGACCAAACTCTCCAGCCACTTTGGCTGAAAGCTCTGCCACCTTCTCTGAATGTCCGCGAATATAAGGATCCTGAGACTCCCTTACCTTGACCATAGCTATCAGCATTCTATAGTAGTTATCTTCTAAATTTTGAATAAGAAAATCGCTTTCTTTGAACTCCCTGTGAAAGAAATCCTCTTTTAATTTTAGCTCATCTCTCAACCTTCTTATAGCAAAATTAGCCTTTTTCTCTGCATCCTTATGCAACCTTTCCTTCTCCTTCTGAGCTATAGCTAAGCCGCCTGTCGCTAAAATCAATATAGTGCTTCGCAAGAACAGTATGCTTATTACCTCAAAGGAGGTTGTCAGAGAATGTATCGGAGCAACTCTCAGCAAAGACTTTTCTAAAAAAACGGATAGAATATAAGCAAGAAAGGAGAGGATAATCGTTTTATATGGGGAAATATTAAGAAAGATGGCAGAGGATATAGGCAGAAGATAAAGAAGATAAAGCTCGCTTTCTATTCCACCTGTGTAAATAACCAATAGAGTGATGACAAAGAGGTCTAAAAGGATAAGAGGAAAGGACAGGTCTTCTTTGGGCTTGATAAGGCTAATCAAGAGGTTTGAGCCAAGAACTAAAAAGAATAAAGTAATCCAAAGACCAAGGTATGGTCTTACAACTGGAACAAAAGCAAGGGCTAAAACCAAAAGAAGGAAGTAGAATATTAGCCCTATCCACCGTATCTTTATAGTCTTTCTTGTTTTATCCACGATAGTTTCCTATTTTTCCTCTATTCTTTGCCAAGATTTTTGTATCTAAAAAGCAAAAAGAGCAGCTTCTCTAAAGTTACCTCTGAGCCTTACTCTATACTACAGAAGACTATCCTATTTTGTCCACAAAAAACCTTGATTGCAATAAATGATTGAACCGCAAAGCTCACAAAGAGCACAAAGAATAGGACATTTTCGCTTTGCAGAATTAGGACATTTTCACTTTGCTATGACAATCTCTCTCAAATTTCTTGACATAATTGTCCAATATCAAGTATTATCTTCTAATTCAATAGTCAGGAGGTAAAGATGTTTCCATTTCAGATTGGATGGGGGACAGGGCTGATAATACTGGCCTTCTTTATATACTCTTCCTTAAAGATATTAAGGGAGTATGAGAGGGCTGTTGTTTTCAGGCTGGGAAGGCTTGTGGGTCAAAGGGGTCCTGGATTGATTCTTATTCTTCCAGGGATTGAATCATGGGTGAAGATAGATACGCGAACAATCACTATGGATATTCCACCCCAAGAGGTGATTACACAGGATAATGTCACCTTGCGAGTGAATGCTGTCGCTTATTTTCGGGTGATAAACCCTAATGATGCTATAACCAAGGTAGCAAACTATGTCTATGCTACCTCGCAGATAGCTCAAACAACCCTGAGGAGTGTTCTTGGCCAGGGCGATCTTGATGAACTACTTATCCAAAGGGATAAAATAAACCAAAAACTACAGGAAATAATTGATTTCCAGACAGAACCCTGGGGGATAAAGGTCTCTGTAGTTGAGGTGAAGGATATTGAGCTACCTGAGGAGATGAAGAGGGCTATGGCAAAACAGGCAGAGGCAGAGCGAGAAAAGAGGGCAAAGATTATCCATGCTGAGGGTGAGTATCAAGCCGCAGAAAGGCTCACTCAGGCTGCAGAAACTATTACAAGATCTCCTGCAGCTATCCAGCTTAGATTCCTTCAAACCTTGACTGAACTATCTGCTACAGGGAAGAACTCAACCGTTGTCTTTCCTGTGCCGATAGACCTCTTAAAACTTTTTATGAAAGGAGAAGAGAGTGGCACTTCCAAAGCGTAAACATTCTAAAGCAAGAACAGGTAAGCGTAAGGCTCAGTGGAAGATAGCCCTGATAAACTATTCTTTGTGTTCTCGTTGTGGCCATCCGAGACTTCCTCATACAGTCTGCTCAAACTGCGGATATTACAATAATGAGCTGGTCGTTTCTCACCTAAGAGAAGAGATACGGGCAAAGAGAAAGGAGAGAAAGCAAAAAGAGATGATCGAAGAGATGGAGAAGAGGATAGAGGAAGAGGAGAAGAAGAAAAAGAAGGAATGAGGATTGCCGTAGATGCAATGGGAGGAGATAATGCTCCCTCTGAAATAGTTAAGGGTGTCTTAGAAGCCTCTCTTGAGGTAAAAGAAAACATTGTTCTTGTTGGAAGAAAGAGCGAAATAGAAGAATACCTACCAGGTTCTCACCCAAACATTACTATCCATGATGCCAGAGAGGTGATTGGCATGGATGAGTCTCCTGTCTTTGCTATCAAGAAAAAGCCTGAGTCTTCCATTGCTGTTGCCTGTAAAATGGTCAGAAGAAGGCAGGCAGATGCTGTTGTCACCGCAGGAAATACAGGGGTTATGTTAGCGGCTGGTATTACCTTTATTGGTAGGCTCCGAGGTATTGAAAGACCAGCCATAGCCTGCCTTCTACCAAGTAAACTGGGCAATGTTCTCCTCCTTGATGCTGGAGCAAATGTTGACTGTAAGCCCTCTCAGCTCTTTCAGTTTGGAATAATGGGCAAGGTTTATGCTGAAGAGGTTTTGGGGGTTCAAAACCCAAGGGTTGGCCTGTTGAATATTGGAGAGGAAGAGGGCAAAGGGAATAGGCTGACAGATAAAGCGGCTGAACTTCTCTCTTCTTCTGCCGTCAACTTCTGCGGAAACATTGAAGGGAGGGATATAATCTTGGGAAAATGCGATGTTGTTGTCTGTGATGGCTTTGTTGGAAACTCTCTTCTAAAATTTGGCGAGGGTATAGCTGAGTTTATTATCGATGAAATACGACAGAATGCAGGCTTTGTCAATAAGATTGGGCTTCTTTTTCTGAAAGGGCTGTTCCGCAACCTTCTCAAAAAGATAGATTATGCTGAATATGGAGGTGCGCCCCTCTTAGGCTTGGAGGGTGTTTCTATCATCTGCCACGGAAGATCAAAGAGCAAGGCTATAAAGAATGCCATCAAGATTGCTTCCAGAGCTTCCTCCCACCACATAAACGATAGAATAGAGGAAGAGCTACATAAATGAAAAGGGCAAAGATTGTTGCCACAGGTAAATGGCTTCCAGAAAGGGTTCTGACCAACATAGATCTGGAAGGAATTATAGAGACCTCTGATGAGTGGATTACAACCCGAACAGGGATAAAGGAAAGAAGGATTGCCCCAGCTGATATGGCTGCCTCTGATATGGCCTATCTTGCCGTGAAGGATATAGTTAAAAATGAGCCTATTGACCTCATCATTGTTTCAACCTCAACCCCAGATACAATCTTTCCTTCAACTGCCTGCAGGCTTTCAGAGAAACTCGGTCTTTCTAATTGCGCTTGCTTTGACCTGTCTGCGGCCTGCACAGGATTTTCTTATGCCTTAGAGTGTGGAAGAAGGTTTATAGAGACAGGCGGTTCAAAATGCGGCCTTATTATTGCCTCTGAAGCCACCTCAAAATTTATAAACTGGAAGGATAGATCTACCTGCGTCCTGTTTGGCGATGGAGCAGGTGCTGTTCTTCTTAAACCAGTAGAGAAGGGTGGAATTATTGGAAGTTATTTCAATACAAACGGCAAATTAGGAGAGATTTTGAAGATTCCAGCAGGAGGCTCAAAAATGCCTGCATCAGCCGAGACAGTGGAGAAAAATCTTCATACAATCCAGATGGATGGACCAGAGGTCTTTAAGTATGCGGTCTTAGCCATGAGTGAGGCGATAGAGAGAATTCTTTCTGCCAATTCTTTATCCTCTGCTGATATATCCCTTTTTATTCCCCATCAGGCAAACCTTCGCATCATCAATCTCCTGTCAAAAAGGCTGAAGATACCTGAGGAGAAGATGTTTGTTAATCTTGATAGATATGGGAATATGATGTCAGCCTCACAACCCATAGCCTTAGATGAAGCAATCAAATCCAAAAGGATAAAAGAGGGAGACTTGATTCTGATGGTTGCTGTAGGAGGAGGCTTCACCTACTCCTCAACCCTGATTGAGCTATGAGTAACACTTTAGCCAGTTGAAGTAATAATTTCTGGGTAAGTTAAGGAAAAAAAGAAATTTATTCAATGTAAAATGTAAAATTAGCAATTAGCATCTTAAAATTATTCCTCTTCTTCAAAAGTTAATTGATAATTGCTCATTGATAATTTTGCAATGAATTCCCTTTTTATCTGATTGTTGCTGCACTTTTAGATGGGTAAATAGTTACAGTTATGAAAAAGATAGTCATAGTAGCTGGTGGAACAGGGGGTCATATATATCCAGCTATAGCTATAGCCGAGAGATTAAGGCAGGAGAAAGAGGTTCTTTTTATCACTCAAAAGGGCGGGTCTTCAGAGCTTCTTAAAAAGGAGGGTTACAAACCTTTCATTTTATCTTTAGAAAAGTGGAAGAGAAAGGTTTTTTCTTCTAATACCTTAAAGGTGGCTCTTCTTAATACAGTTGCTATTTTCAAATCTTTTTTCTTTCTTCGTAAGCAAAAGCCATCTGTTGTTGTAGGAATGGGAGGGTTTGTGAGCTTTCCAGCTATCTTTTCCTCCTGGCTACTCAGCATTCCCATCTTAATCTGTGAGCAGAATGCTGTCTTTGGTTTGGCAAACAGAATCCTCTCCAGATTTTCCAGAGAGATTGCCCTTTCGTATGAAGAGACACTCTCTCTTCCCAAAAATAAGAGAACAACATGGACAGGAAACCCAGTCAGAAGAAAGATAGGTAAGGTATCAAAGAAGGACAGCCTCTTCTATTTTAGTTTAGACCCAAATAAAAGCACAATTCTTATCATAGGAGGCTCTCAAGGTGCAGCTTCCATCAACAAGGCTGTTCTTGAGATACTTTCAGAGCTTTCCTCGTTTCAAATTCTCTTTGTAACAGGTGGGGCAGACTATCCTTATGTCAAACAGAAGGTGCAGAGCAAGAATAATGTCCATATATTCACCTTTCTATATGAGATGGAGATGGCTTATGGTGCTTCTGACCTTGTCATCTCAAGAGCAGGAGCAACAGCTTTAGCTGAAATAGCCAGGTGCGGGCTTCCAGCTATTCTTATTCCATATCCACACGCTATAGATAACCATCAATTAGAGAATGCAAGAAGATATAAAAATGGCGTGGTGATTGAAGAAAAGGAGCTTACAGCCGAAAAACTTCTCTCTGCTATCTTTATGATGAAGGATAAAGAGAGATTGTCTGACCAGAAAGATTCTACACAAAATCTTGCCGCACTTATATTGGAGATGAGCAAAGATTAGTCTTTGGGTAACTGTTTACCGAGAGTGAAGTGAAGCAACAATCAGATAAAAAGGGAATTCATTGCAAAATTATCAATTAGCAATTATCAATTAGCAATGAAGAAGAGGAATAATTTTAAGATGCTAATTGCTAATTTTACATTTTACATTGAACTTCTTCAGATGAGTAAAGCGTTACGTCTTTGGTAAGTCTTATGCGAACCATAACTATGGTTATAAAGATTAAGGAGAGAATACTTCCAGCTAAGCCGATAACAAAACTTTTGGGAAGAAATCTCATCTCTATCAAGTGGTCTCCTTTGGGAATCTTGACAGCTCTAAAACAATAGTTTGCTCTATATATTTTAGCTTTCTTGCCATCAATAGAAGCTCTCCATCCAGGGTAATAGGTATCGCTCAAGAACAAGAAACCATCCGCTGGTGCACTGACATCAATCACTACCCTATTCGGCTCATACTTGATAATTTTCGTCTTTCGTCTTTCGTTTTTAGTTTTTAGTTTTTCACTTTTCACTTTTAACTTTTCACTTTTCACTCCAGACTCCTCCAACACCACTTCCTTTGCTGGGTTAAAAGATTCACTAAAAATATACCTCAATACCCCTTTTCTATCCTTAATCACCTTAAAGTTTTCCACAAAGAAAGTCCTGGCAAGGCATCCTGGGTTTTCATAGATAAACAGCTCATCTTCAGCATAAACCAATCTTATCCCCTCTTCTTTAATTGGCCATTTAGAGATGATATACCTTATGTTCGTCATAG
>JASEHO010000075.1 GCA_030018505.1 bacterium | reverse complement strand
AGAATACTTAAAAGAAACAAAAGGGATTGCTATACAACGTATCGTTAGCTAACAAGGATTTGAAATGAATTTATCAATCTGGTTTTCTTTATGCTACCTGTAGCGCTTGCCTACACCAAATACTCTTTCCTCTCAGCAAACTCCTGTTGTTTGCCGTCGTTCCATTGCTGGACTGGACGATAATAACCAACAATCCTTGAATAAACCTCACACTTCATTCCGCAGGGACCATTTCCAGCAGAGACTGGACATTCAAACTGCTCTCCCTTTATATAGCCGTGGATTGGGCAGATACTGAAGGTTGGGGTGATGGTGAAATATGGAAGAGAGAAATTCTCAGAAATTTTCTTGACCAAAACCTTGCACATCTCTGGATTATCTATCTTTTCTCCAATAAACCCATGCAGAACCGTTCCTCCTGTGTAAAGTGATTGAAGCTCATCCTGGTGTGAAAGGGCAAAGAAAAGGTCGTCTGTGAAATTGACTGGAAGGTGGGTGGAGTTGGTATAGTATGGCTTTCCATTGCCTGCGGTAATAATATCAGGGTATCTCTCCTTATCTAATTTAGCTAATCTATAGGCAGCACCCTCAGCAGGTGTTGCCTCAATATTATAAAGATTGCCTGTGGCTTCCTGATATTCTTTGATTCTATCCCGCATAAAGGTCAGGGTGGAAATAGCCAATTCCTTTCCCTCTGGCTCTGCGATACCCTTTCCCAAAAGGTTTAGACATGCCTCATTCATCCCAACAATACCAATAGTTGAAAAGTGATTCTTCCAATAGGCGCCAAAACCCTCTTTTATATGAGAAAGATAGTGTCTGGCATAAGGATACAGCCCATCCTCTGTAAACCGCTCCAACACCTTCCTTTTTATCTCAAGGCTTTGCTGGGCAGTATCCATAATTTCTCCTATCTTTTGTCTGAACCCTTCTTTGCTTTTTGTAGCAAAACTAACGGCTGGAAGGTTGATGGTGACCACACCGATTGAGCCTGTCAGGGGGTTTGAACCAAATAACCCACCACCCCTCTTTTTAAGCTCTCGGTTATCCAACCTTAAGCGACAACACATACTCCTGGCATCCTCTGGGTCCATATCAGAGTTAATAAAGTTTGAAAAGTAGGGAATCCCATACCTTGCTGTCATCTCCCAGAGGGGCATAAGATTCTCGTTCTCCCAATCAAAATCCTTGGTTATATTGTATGTTGGTATAGGAAAGGTGAATACCCTACCCTTAGCATCTCCCTCCATCATCACCTCGCAGAATGCCTTATTTATCATCATCATCTCTTTCCTAAACTCAGAGTAAGTTGCTGCCTGGGGCATACCATGAATAATTACTGCCTCGCCAGCCAAAGTTTTAGGAGGGGTGATATCCATCGTAATATTGGTAAAAGGGGTATTACCTGTAATAAATATCTTCCCAGCTCTTTTAGCAATGACTGTTTCGTTTTTGGTGTTTGGGCACCAGATAACCCCTTCATAATCAACCTCTTTAATAGTATTGATGTAGGTATCTTTATGCTTGATTACCCTAATAATATATCTATCTTTTTTAGAGATGTCATTATCTGGCTTGCGAACTAAGGTTGTTGCCCCAAAACCAGCATTTACTATAACCTGCAACAGGCCATCTTTAATAGTCTCTGAGGTAGTTGTGATTTTGCACCCATCATGACCATCACCCTTAATGTAGGTTTCTAAAAATAACCTTGCTGTCTCTGTGCCTGCCATAGTAATAACACCTGGGATAAATTTTATGCCTTTCTCCTTATTAGAGTTAAAATAGCCTAAAATCTCTCTGGTGCTATCTGCATCAAACCTGAGGATATTGCATTCTTCGCCTAATCCAGCCTGATTTCTTTCCGTATATTTCAACCCTAAGTTATTGGATGTAGAGATTATCTCCTCATAATCTTCTCTGCTCTTTGTCTTCGACTGATAGATACTAATCCTACCATTACCTCTACCGCTACTATCCAAACTGCCTTCTGCCACTACCCAGGCGATTATCTTAACAATCTCTTCATCAACACTCTTCTCTCCTTTTATATTGCCTAAACTACCAATTGGAATGATAAAAGGAGATTTTACCTCTTTAACCTTTTCAATCTCTTCTAAACAATAGCCATTTGCACCAAATTTTTTTCTTACTACCCTGTGTCCTGGCGAAATCAATTGATCACTAATTCTATTCCTTATGTTATACATCTTACCTTTATATTCTTTGGTAAATACATTCTCAACAGGTAGATATTCAATGAACCCCATATCTATATTAAAGGTAGCAATTATCTCTCCTTCCTTTACCTCGTCATATCTCTTCCAGCCATCCTTACCCAAGATTTCTGTATCTTCTGACATACATTGAAACCCTACCCTCGTGGGAATGTTCATATTGAAGATAAACTCCTGTATTGCTTGTTTTACATCCCTGTAAGATAGGCTATCATAACGGATAAATGGGGCAAGAAGTGTGTCAAAATTAGAGAATGCCTGAGCGCCTGCGGCCTCTCCCTGAAGGGTATAAAAGAAGTTGACAATCTGACCCAGAGCAGTCCTAAAGTGCTTGGGAGGGGATGCCTCCACCTTGCCCATAGCCCCAGCATAACCACGGCTGAGGAGGTCTTTCAGGTCCCAGCCACAACAATAAACAGAGAGCACACCAATGTCATGGATATGAAAATCGCCTGATAAATGAGCATCCTTGACCACCTGAGGATAGAGTTTGGAGAGCCAGTAGCTTGAGGTGATGAGAGAGAAGATATGATTGTTCAAGCCCTGAAGGGAGTAGCTCATATTGGAGTTCTCCCTTACCCTCCAGTCCTCCCTGCCTAAGTATTTATCCACCATACCTACAGCATCAGAGAGAAGCGCCTTTGTCTCCCGCAGGCCAGCATGCTGATCCCTGTAGAGGATATATGCCTTAGCTACCTCAGTGAAGCCATCCTCAATGAGCATCCTCTCCACTAAGTCCTGAATATTCTCAACTGTGGGTATTCTATCGTCTTTGTAAATGACAGAGATAGCACCTACTACCTGACGGCTGACCTTTTCTGCCTTCTTTCTATCCGGGTCATGGGTGGCAGACAATGCCTTAAAGACAACATCTGTTATCTTTTCCTTATTGAATGGAACTATCCTTCCATCCCTTTTTCTTATAGATCCTGGTTGACTCATATTTTTCTCTCCTTTTAGTAGCTATCAGCCTTCAGTTATACCGAGAATATAGTATATAAGCATAAGTTGCTACACTAAAACTGGCAAGAGTTAAGACCTTGTGAATTAGACCATAGACTAAAGAAAAGATAAAATAAAGTCTAAAAGTCTTAAGTCTATAGTCTTTTATGGGTTTTATTTAGGTAAAAGCTTCACTTCGTAATCATCTGACTTGTTTCTGATTTCCAACGCCCTAAAATGGAAAATGAAGGTTTGACCCTATCCTAATCCTATGACCCTATCTCCTATTATTTTAGGAATACCCAAATCCTTACAAATTTTATTTGCCAAATCATTATCTATTTCCGTGTGCCGAGGAACAGATGAACGCTTGTTTTTCAATGGATTACCCCACCAAGAATGACTTGCACCTTCACGGATCAATGAACATCCATGCTGTCTCAAATATTTCAAAAACCCCTGTCTTTTCATACAAAAACCGGTTCTTCCCTGTAACTCTGTTTTGCTGCTGCAATAGCATCCTGTCGGTTAAACTCCAAAGCTTCCTTCAATGTTATGGCGAGGCTTTTCATCAATTCTTCATGCGTCCGTTCTTGACAATTTACACCAGACACTTCCTCTATCCATCCAATCCACCAATCACCTTCTTTTTTTGTTATTGCTGTATATTTGGTTTGTATCATAACAACCTCTCCCAGTGGACGACCTGTCCCCTCATGACGCCGAATTTGTTCCACATCCTCTTTTTTCATTTCTCCTTGCAAAAATTCCTTCCAATCTCCTGCCATTATCAAACAGTGGCAAAACTCGTACTAATCAGTCATCCTTTCTATATTATGTAATCCAAGCCCTGTTTAGATTTTACCACATTTCTTCCTTTTTGCCAAGTTCTACAGTGATAAATTTTAAAATTTCAGTAATTGCACCAAAATAATCATCTGCAAATTTAATATCTTTTAAAATGGAACTGTCCCCTATTTCTCCCATTTCTCCAGTGCGCCAGTCATCAGATCATCAGTTAAATTCTTTACTGGTGTTCTGGTGCTCTATTGTTCTGGTGTTACTTCATATGGGTAAAGTGTTACCCCCTCCTAAAATTCACTTATTTTCTATGGTTTATACAAAACGACCTTATTCCGTCCTCCCTCCTTGGCGGCATAGAGGCATTTGTCTGCCTTGGCAAAGATGTCCTTTTCATTATCTATCCCCTGGTTGGGATACCCAGAGACACCTAAGCTGGCTGTAGCCTGATGAGGCTTTCCACCAAAAGCCATAGGATGGCTGGCAATATTTGCCCGAATCTTTTCGGCAAACTCAAAGGCTATCTTCTCATCTGTCTCTGGAAGGACAACAGCAAACTCATCGCCACCAAACCTGGCAATCAAGCCCTTTCCATCCATTGTCTTCTTAATGATATTACTAATGGTGACAATGAGCCTGTTTCCATCCTGATGGCCAAAGGTGTCATTGACATACTTTAGTCTGTCAAAGTCAATCATAATCAGAGAGAGTGGCTTCTTATAGCTGGTCGCATAAGCAAACTCTCTGGATAGGAAATCCTCTAAATACCTGTAGTTATAGGTCTTAGTCAGCTCATCCTTCTCTGCCAACTCTGTTATCTTGACAAATAAAGCAACCCTCTCTAATGTCTCTGAGATCTGATGGGAGATAATGCGTAATAACCTCCTCTGGAGTGGAGGAAATGGCTCTTTGTTGAAGGAATAGACAGAGATTAGTCCTGTGGTCTTTTCGCTGTGAACTATAGGAAAGGCAAGGTCTGTCTGGAACTCCTTCAGTCCTACCCAGAAAAGCCCAGATTCTGCCTCTTTCTTCTCTGTAAAAAACTCTGGCGCCCTTTCTAAACCCTCTGGATTATGCTTCTTCCAATCCGCAGTCATTTTCTCTTCTATGGATTTCAGGCAATCTTCGTTCACAAAACAAGCCTGCCGTATCTCGCCGATAAGCCTTTCTCCATCAAGGTAGAGATAGGCTGAGGCATGGTAGTTGAAAAATGGCTGAATCTTATCCAAAATCCAGGAGAGTATCTCCTTTGGCTTACTCATCTTTGGTGTCTCAGAGGAGATGGAATAAAGGACACCCAATTCCTCTGTTTGAGCCTCTAACTCCTCCTTTTCCTTGATTGCCTCTTCTAATCTCTTTTCCAGATCCTCTTTTTTATGGATAAGCTCCTCGCTCTCCTGTATCTTCTTTTTGAGGTCATCCCTCTCTTTCTCTAATTGGCTTATTGCCTCAGCAAACTTCTTTTTCTCCTCATCGAGCTTCTCCTTGGTGAGAAACTCCATCTTTAGCCGCAGAGCCTCTTCTTTTTCTTTGAGTTCTGCCTCAAAGTCTGTCTTCTTCTCTAAGAGCTCTTCCTTTTCTATAACTACCCTCTCTTTCTCCTCATGGCTTTCAATCAGCTCTTTGGCTACCTTTTCTTTCTCTATGCTCCAGGAGCCCTTAGCATTCTTTATGGTAATAGCGGCATGGCCTGCAATGATAGAGAGGAGCTTCAAATCAGTCTCGTTAAATGGGGCACGGGAGGCCTTATTGTTCATATTTATTATGCCAAAGACCTCATCCCCTACCTTTATAGGCACAGAGATAAGGGATTTGGTGTAATACTTTGGTGAGCTCTTCTTGATGTTAAACCTTGGGTCATTAGTAATATCACCGACAAGCAAGGGTTTTCCTGTCTGAGCAACATACCCTACAATCCCAACCCCTTTTTTGAACTTAGCCTCTTCCATTATCCTCTTGTCCAGACCAACACCAGCCTTTATAGTCAACTCCTCCTTCTTTTGGTCAAAGAGCATCAGAGAGCATATCTCAGCATTCATTGTCTTGCTAGCCAGGTTGACCACAAGGGAGTAGAGCTTTGCTGGCTCCAAGGTAAGAAGCAGCTGTTTTGATTTCTCAAAGAGATCATAGAATCTGGTTATTACATCTACCTCTTGCTCTTTGGTCAAGCCAAAGATCTTTTCCCTGATAAGGGCAATGGAGTTATTGAGAAGGGAAGAGATAAGCTCTGTGTCTGTTTCAAGAGAGCTTACAGCTACTTTGCTTGCCGTGTTTATTGCCTGACTAAAGGGCTGTGGGTCAAGATGAAACTTTGTAGAAATTTCAGTATAGGAATTGAGGTCTTTCTTAGCATCAACAAGACCGCAGGCATAGAGCACCCCTAAAAGCTCTCTCTTCATAAAAAGAGGGACAGCATATCCCAAGAAACCACTATGACAGGTGAAAACAATAGGCTGTTCCTTAGTTGTTGCCTGTTCGAAGATAGAGGAGAAGGTAGCAGAGCAGTCCTTTTGACCATCACCACTACCTTTAATCATTTGGCAAAAGAGGGGTTCTTTTTCTTCCTTGCCAAGAATCTTTCCGTCATTGGCTATAATTGAGACAGAACTCTTTCCAACCTTTTTGGCAAAGAGATCCATTGTTCTCTTATACTCATTGGTCTCTATAAACCTGGTTAACAGTTCTATTGATTCCATAATTATTGCTAAACTTTGGCAAAACCAAAAAATTCTCTCAACTCAAATTAAGATTGTCTAAATGAATGCCAAATGCTTATTTTTTAAGCTCAATCTATTCTTTAGCAAAAGTATAAGTATCTTACCTGAATTCTTACAATAAAAAAGAAAACAAAATTGGTTCTTCTCCAAATTTAATAGTAAACAGATTTCCAAATTTTTTAAAAAAAACATTTGGCTCATCCCGGATTATGGTGCAAAGGATACGGATAGGGTCTAAATACTTCTGTTGCATCTCTGGGTAACCCTCCTTTCTTGAGATGGATTTAGAGGGTTATAATACAAAAAGAGGATTTGGTGCGGTTAAGCCAGACTCTGGAACAAAAAGTAGAAGAAAGAACAAAGGAACTTGCCTTGGCCAATAAGCAACTTCAAGAGGCATCTCAGGCAAAATCAGCCTTTCTGGCTAATATGAGCCATGAATTAAGAACCCCACTGAATTCCATCATTGGCTTCTCTGAAGTCTTGAATGAAAAGACATTTGGGGACTTGAATGAAAAACAGACAAAATATATAAATAATATCCTGACCAGCGGCAAACACCTTCTTACCCTGATAGATAATAAGGAATTAGGGTTAAGTCTTGGGGCAGCCGATTATTTGATAAAACCTGTCAATAAGGAGAATTTGCTCTCAAGATTCGCCAGACATAGCTTTACAACAAAGGTGAAGAAAACACCCGTTAATATCCTTCTGGTAGATGACAATCCAAATGATATTGAACTTTTGACATTAATATTAGAACCAGAAGGCTTTGGAATCATCAAGGCTTATGGAGGAAA
>JASEHO010000074.1 GCA_030018505.1 bacterium | reverse complement strand
CATTCGCGGTTAATTCCTGTTTCTTCTTTTTCTTCTTCACACCCCAGATTATACCTATCAGAATTCCCTTATGTCAATGCTTAGAGAAAATTTAATTAAAAAATCCCTTGACAATAATTAAGAAGAGAGATACTATAAAACTAAATAATACTTACTTTAACTAAAGATCGCTAAAAGGAGGGGAATAAATGGGGTTTTTAGATCAGATAAAGGCTTTGTGGGGAAGATGGACAACAGGTCAAAGGGTAGCTATTATTGGCTGTGGAGTAGCTACAATTGTTGCCCTGTTTCTTTTAGTAAAATTTGCCAGCCAGGTAGAATATTCAGACCTTTACACCAATATTGACCCACAGGAAGCAGGAAGGATTGCAGGCAAACTGGACGATTGGAAACAACCATACAAAATCTCTGGAACAACCATCAAAGTTCCTATTGCCAGCCGTGATAGACTAAGACTCAGACTTGCAGGAGAAAAACTTGCCCCAGCAGGTGGTATCAAGGGATGGGAGCTATTTGATGCTACAAAGATAACTATGACGGATTATGAACGGAGGATAAACTACCTCCGTGCCTTACAGGGTGAACTTGCCAGAACGATTGCTTCAATTGAAGGAATAGAGGATGCCAGGGTTCTCCTTGTCCTTCCGAAAAAAGAGCTGTTTATAGAGGAAGAAAAACTTGTCACCTGTTCTATTAAGCTGACTATGTCCGCTTTCGCTACCCTTGAAAAAAACCAGGTAAAAGGGATAATTAATCTTGTCTCCTATGCTGTAGAAGGTTTGAGACCTGAAAATATAACGGTGATTGATAATAGAGGCAATATATTATCTGCTGACATGGACGAAGAGACAGAAGAGGCTATAAGCGCCAAACAGATAACCCTCCAGAGAGATGAAGCAAAAAAACTTGAGAGAAAGATACGAGAAAAGTTAGGTAAGGCACTTGGTCAGGATAAGATTGAGGTTATTGTCAAGTATGAGATGGACTTTGATAGACAACAGATTAAGAAGGAGAAGTACTCAACCCCAGGCTTCGAACAACTGAAGATAAGCGAAGAAAAAGTTCAAGAAAGCTTCAAGGGAGAGGGTGCAAAGCCAGAAGGTGCCCCTGGCGTTGAGAGTCAGATTCCAGGCTATAAAGAACTGGCCAAGACAGGTGGACCTGTTGACTATAATAAAAATGAGAGCAGAGTAAACTACTATGTGGATAAAGAAGAGATGAACATCGCCAAAGCCCCAGCCATTTCTAAGATATCAGTGGCAGCTCTGATAGATGGAAGCTATGAGTTGGATGAAAAGGGAAAGATAAAGAAAGAGAAGGGAAAGCCAATTTATCATCCAAGGACAGATGATGAGATGGAGAAATATAGAAAGATGATCTGGGCGGCAATAGGTGCTGAAAAGGGTAGAGAATATATAGAAAGGGAGTATATCGTTGAGGTTGAAAATGTCCAATTTGATAGAACCCAGGAGTGGCTTGAGGAAGAGAGGGAGAAATCGGCTAAACAGAAGGAATTAATGACGACTATTGTTGCTGTGGCAGTAGGCGGCGGACTGTTGCTACTCCTTGGAATCTTCATCTTTTCTATGGTAATGGCCGCCAAAAAGAGAGGAGATGAGAAAAGAAAAGCTGGAGCAGAAAGATTAGAGATGGAGATGACAGAATCAGAGATTCCTATAAGCAGTCAACTGGCTACAGAAGGTGTTCTTTCAGAGGAGGAGATGGCTGCCTTACAGACAGCAAGAAAGAAACCGGCACTTGTGGCCAATATTATTAGGGGATGGCTGGCTGAAGAAGGATGAAAATAGTGAAAAGTTAAAAGTTAAAAGTTAGGAGTCAGAAGACTATAAACTATACCCAAAAGCAACAGGTTTACCAAGTATATGTTTAGGTGAAAATTGTGTCTTATACAAAAGGGTTCGAGGATTCAAGGGAGGAAGTGTAAAGGATGAAAAGTTACCTTCACTTGATCCCTTGATCACTGGATCCCTTGAACCCTTTGTTTATGCTAAAATGAGCTAAACACATACTTTACCAAAATTTAGACAAGACTTTAAGACATTAGACTTGAGACTCCAGACTTTAAGAAAGGGAGTAGGGATTAGGGAGTAGAGAGTAGTAATAAATGAAACCTAATCCCTATTCCCTACTCTCTAATCCCTTTTAGTCTTTTGCAAATCTGATTTATTTGGGTATATAGACGATAAACTATAATGAAGAATGGTGCAAAAAAGTCGCTTTTGGCATTGAGTCTGCTTCCTAAAGAAGAACAGAAAGAGGTGATCAGGTGGTTGACTGAAGATGAAAAGAACCTATTGGTCAATGAGGCTTTTGCCTCTCCAGATGAAAGGATGCGCTCTATTTTTATGGATATAGAAGAGGAAAGATAAAAAAATGGCTAAGGTAACTTTGACAGGGCCACAGAAAGCAGCCAGGCTTTTAGTTGCTATGGGAACAGAGATATCTGCGGGTATATTTAAGTACCTGAATGAAGAAGAGGTTGACCAGCTTACTTTAGAGATAACCAGGATTCCAAAGCTTGAGCGAGAAGAGAGCCAGCAGATAATTACAGAGCTAAAAGAACTTCTTATGGCTCAAGAATTTATCAGTAAGGGTGGGATAGAGTATGCCAGAGAGGTATTGGGAAAAGCCTTAGGGCCAGCTCGAGCAGAGGAGATAGTAAATCGCTTAATAGACACCCTGAAGATGCGTCCCTTTGATTTTATGAAGAAGGCAGATACATTTTATCTGGCAAACTTCTTAGGAAAGGAACATCCCCAGACAATAGCTGTTATCCTGAGTTATTTAGACCCACAGAAAGCCTCAAATGTTCTTCTCAATATTCCTGAAGATAAAAGGGCTGAGGTGACCAAAAGGCTGGCCGGAATGAAGAATGTCTCGCCAGAGTTTGTAAATTCAATAGAAGGTTCTCTGCGAGAAAAGTTCGAAAATGAGGTGACAACGACTAAGAGCGTTGCTGTAGGAGGGGTTGACTCTTTGGTCAATATACTCCAGGCAGTTGACAGGGAGACAGAAAAGGGTATAGTTGATGCCCTTTCCGAGACAGAGCCAGATTTAGCAGAAGAGGTGCGAAAGAGGCTCTTTACCTTTGATGATCTGGTAAAGCTTGATGATAGGGCTTTGCAGAGAATTCTCAGAGAGGTTGACTCAAAGGATTTGGCCAGAGCAATGAAGAGTGTTACTGGGACGATAGGTGCCTTAATCTATAAGAATATGCCAAAGAGGGCGGCTGAGATGCTGAAAGAGGAGATCTCCTATCTTGGACCAATGAGACTCTCTGAAGTAGAAGAGGCTCAACAGAAGGTAATAGTTGTGGTTAGGCAATTAGAGGAGCAGGGCGAGATTATGATCAGCAGGGGTGGAAAAGGAGGTGAGTCAATCATTGAATAGTGTTTATAAACAACCAGTTCTAAGTCCAGATGTAGTCATAGACCCAAAGGCATTTTCTGGTTTTGGAGAAGGAAGGAACTTGATTGAAAGGCTTGAGAATAAGATGCGCCTGGCAGAACAAAGGCTTTTAGAGATAAATAGAGAGATAGAAGAAAGGGAAAGGGTGCTTTCTGATGTAGAGGGTTATGTCCGAAAGGAAGCGGAAAAAAGATGCGAGGATATAATTAAGAAAGCAGAAGAAGAGGCAAAAAAGAAGGTTGATGGGATAAGTGAGGAGGCTTATAAAAAGGGGTTTGCTGAGGGAAAGACAGAGGGAAAGAGAAAGGGAGAGATAGAGGCAAACAGGCTTATTGCCACCTTCAGCAATACGCTCACCTCATTATCAGAATTATATGAAGAGGCGATAAAGAAGGTAGAAGCAGAGGTCGTGGTTGGATTGGCCATAATGATTGCTGAAAAGATAATAAAAGAGGAGATAAAAGAGAATAAGAAGGCTGTCTTGTCTAATATATGTGTAGCAATAAAAAGAGGGCTTTCCGAAGAGAGTGTAACGGTCCTGGTAAATCTTGGTGATTTTGATGTGGCAGAAGAATGGAAGGAAAGGCTTCTAAAAAGCTCAAAAACAAAGAGGATAGATATTAGGGAAGACTCTTCTATTGAACAGGGTGGATGTAAGATTCAGACAGGATTTGGAATAATAGATGCCACCATTTCATCTCAGCTTCAGAAGATAAAGGAAGAAGTCCTGGAATATGAATCTAAAAGAGCTTAATCCTATCATTAAAAAGATTGACCCTTTCTGCTTGAAAGGCAGGGTAAAACAGGTCATAGGTCTGGTGATTGAATCAGAGGGTCCGCCTGCTTCAGTTGGTGAAATATGCTTAATATCACCAGGCAAAAAAGAGATACAGGCAGAGGTTGTTGGATTTAGAGACAAGAATCTCTGTCTGATGCCTATTGGCTCAACCGAAGGAATAAAGGCGGATGACGAGGTCATAGCTACTGGAAAGCCTCTAATGGTAGGTGTCGGAGAGGGGCTTATAGGCAGGGTTTTGAATGGGGTTGGCCAGCCGATAGATGGAAAGGGATTGCTCCTCAGCGAGACAAAGTATCCTATATTGAGAGACTCACCTGACCCATTAAAGAGACCAAGGATTAATAAGTGCCTTAATCTATAAGAATATGCCAAAGAGGGCGGCTGAGATGCTGAAAGAGGAGATCTCCTATCTTGGACCAATGAGACTCTCTGAAGTAGAAGAGGCTCAACAGAAGGTAATAGTTGTGGTTAGGCAATTAGAGGAGCAGGGCGAGATTATGATCAGCAGGGGTGGAAAAGGAGGTGAGTCAATCATTGAATAGTGTTTATAAACAACCAGTTCTAAGTCCAGATGTAGTCATAGACCCAAAGGCATTTTCTGGTTTTGGAGAAGGAAGGAACTTGATTGAAAGGCTTGAGAATAAGATTCGCCTGGCAGAACAAAGGCTTTTAGAGATAAATAGAGAGATAGAAGAAAGGGAAAGGGTGCTTTCTGATGTAGAGGGTTATGTCCGAAAGGAAGCGGAAAAAAGATGCGAGGATATAATTAAGAAAGCAGAAGAAGAGGCAAAAAAGAAGGTTGATGGGATAAGTGAGGAGGCTTATAAAAAGGGGTTTGCTGAGGGAAAGACAGAGGGAAAGAGAAAGGGAGAGATAGAGGCAAACAGGCTTATTGCCACCTTCAGCAATACGCTCACCTCATTATCAGAATTATATGAAGAGGCGATAAAGAAGGTAGAAGCAGAGGTCGTGGTTGGATTGGCCATAATGATTGCTGAAAAGATAATAAAAGAGGAGATAAAAGAGAATAAGAAGGCTGTCTTGTCTAATATATGTGTAGCAATAAAAAGAGGGCTTTCCGAAGAGAGTGTAACGGTCCTGGTAAATCTTGGTGATTTTGATGTGGCAGAAGAATGGAAGGAAAGGCTTCTAAAAAGCTCAAAAACAAAGAGGATAGATATTAGGGAAGACTCTTCTATTGAACAGGGTGGATGTAAGATTCAGACAGGATTTGGAATAATAGATGCCACCATTTCATCTCAGCTTCAGAAGATAAAGGAAGAAGTCCTGGAATATGAATCTAAAAGAGCTTAATCCTATCATTAAAAAGATTGACCCTTTCTGCTTGAAAGGCAGGGTAAAACAGGTCATAGGTCTGGTGATTGAATCAGAGGGTCCGCCTGCTTCAGTTGGTGAAATATGCTTAATATCACCAGGCAAAAAAGAGATACAGGCAGAGGTTGTTGGATTTAGAGACAAGAATCTCTGTCTGATGCCTATTGGCTCAACCGAAGGAATAAAGGCGGATGACGAGGTCATAGCTACTGGAAAGCCTCTAATGGTAGGTGTCGGAGAGGGGCTTATAGGCAGGGTTTTGAATGGGGTTGGCCAGCCGATAGATGGAAAGGGATTGCTCCTCAGCGAGACAAAGTATCCTATATTGAGAGACTCACCTGACCCATTAAAGAGACCAAGAATTAAGGAGATTCTTCCCACAGGAATAAGGGCAATTGACTCTTGCCTCACAGTTGGACGGGGACAAAGATTTGGTATCTTTTCAGGCTCTGGAGTTGGAAAGAGTACGCTCTTGGGAATGACAGCCAGATTTACTAAGGCAGATTTGAATGTGGTTGCTTTAATTGGAGAGAGGGGAAGGGAGGTCAGGGATTTTATAGAGAAGGATTTGCAAGAGGAAGGCTTAAAGAGATCAGTAGTTATTGTAGCCACATCAGACCAGCCACCCTTAGTCAGGCTCAGAGCCGCCTTTGTCGCCACAGCTATTGCTGAATACTTCAGAGGATTAGGTCTGGATGTGATGCTGATGATGGATTCTATAACAAGGTTTGCTCGGGCACAAAGAGAGGTTGGCTTGTCTATCGGAGAGCCTCCAGCCACCAGAGGGTTTACGCCATCTGTCTTTGCTCTCTTGCCAAGGCTTCTCGAGAGGTCAGGAACATCAGAAAGAGGGACAATTACAGGAATATACACCATCCTTGTTGACGCAGATGATATGAACGAGCCTATCTCTGATAATGTTAGGGCAATATTAGATGGCCATGTGGTCTTATCCCGTGAGCTGGCTGAAAAAAATCATTATCCAGCTATAGATATATTGCAGAGCGTCTCAAGGGTGATGATAGATATAGTAGATAAAACCCAAGAACAGAATGCCAAAAGACTCAGGGAGATATTAGCGATTATCCGAGATGCCCAGGACCTGATAAATATTGGAGCCTATGTGAAAGGCTCTAACCCAAAGATAGACTATGCTATCTCTAAGATTGATAAGGTGCAGGAGTTTTTAAGGCAGGGGATATGGGAGAGATCGGATTATCAGCATGCTACCTCAGAATTACAAAAGGTATTTGAGGAGAAGTAATAATGGCCTTCAGGTTTGAAAAGGTTTTAAGGATAAAAAAGCATAGAGAAGAGATTCTGAAGGAAGAGCTGGCTAATTGGCAGAGGACTTTGGAGTTTGAAGATGCTCTCCTTGAAAAGATCAAAGATCTCCTTCAACAGGCTCTTAATAAGGAAACAAAGAGCCAAAATGAGGTTATCTCTATAAATGAACTCAAAACCTCTCATTCATTTATCTTGAGGCTTGAAGAAGAGAAGGAGAACCAGATAAAGAGGGTAAAGGAGCTAAATGAAGAGCTTTTCGAAGCAAGAAAAAGGGTGATTGTTGCCTCTGGTGAAAGAAGGGTGATAGAGAAGCTCAAAGAGAAGAATACAGTCAGAGAAAAAAAAGAAGGAGAGAAGGTAGATCAATTTATCCAGGATGAGATTGGACTCTCTTTATTTGAAAGAAAAGCAAACCTGAGAGAGTGAATAGTGTACCGAGAAAGCAATAGTCCTTACCAAAAAAACCGCAATCTTCTACGCTAACCAGAGAGATTTTTATAACCACATGCTAAAAACTATTTGTAACATTTTAGCCATTATGAAGTAACGGGTAAAGTTCAATGTAAAATGTAAAAATATAGAAGTTATAAGCTATAAGAATCTATCCTTTTAAGCTTAATCCTTACAGTTTATAGCTTACAGCTTCTCCTTTTCATTGCTAATTGCTCATTGATAATTTTGCAATGAATTCCCTTTTTACTTAGTTGTTGCTTCACCTGGCTAAATAGTTGC
>JASEHO010000073.1 GCA_030018505.1 bacterium | reverse complement strand
TAAGTCCGGAAATACTAAACAGTGTCTTTAGCATAGATGGATTGAAATGTATAGTCTTTAGGACTTATGGGGCAGGCAATGCCCCTACCGATAAAGACTTTTTAAAAGAAATTGAGAAAGCAATTAAGGAGAAAAATTTAGCGATTGTTAACATCACTCAGTGTAATCAAGGAATGGTAGAAATGGGGCTTTACGATGCCAGTGCGACCCTATCAAGGTTGGGGGTGATAAGTGGAGTGGACATGACTCCAGAGGCGGCACTGGTCAAAATGATGTTCCTCCTTGGACAGGGATATGATATTGAGACGGTAAAGGATCAGATGCAAAAGAACCTTCGTGGAGAACAAAGTGTTAATGTGTTTAATTTTGTTTATGAAGACGGGAAAGCAGACAAGGCATACAAAGCCTCTGCCAAACAATTACCCGCCGGTTTTGACAAAGACAAGATTGTCAGTGCCAATATCAGGATTGATGAGGCCACATTACCCAAAGAAGTTAAGCAGGGAGAAATAGAACTGGCCGTATTTATGAATTATCCCACTGCTGATGAGAATACCGATACCTCCATCTCACAATGTCTTGGAGTGCTAAAGGGAACATATAATGAAAAACCGGTAAATCTCATACTTGGTTGTACGGAACGATTTAAGCAGGTTGTAACCCCCGGCCGTCCAATGCAGGTTACGATTGTGGCCAAGAATGAACATACTGTAAGTTGGGAAGGTCTGTTTATTTCTGTATATACAAGTGTGGAATAGCAGGATGTTCTGTTTTTAAATAAATCGTAACACTTTAGTCACCTGAAGCAAAGATTAGCCAGAGGGCACAGAAGATCACTAGCAAATTGCAAATTTAGCATTTATCATTTCAAATTTTCTTTAGATAGCATCTTGAGTCGCTATATCTCTTTCCTTAAATTTGAAATGCTAAATTTGCAATGCTAAATTTGAAATGAATTTATCTCCATTTGGACACTCCTAATGGAGATGCTTAAGCGGTTACGAGTATTTTTACTTCACCTGGGTAAATGATTACCAATAAGCAAGTAAAATTATCTAATCCGCATCATAGGGTGCGGAAAATGGGAAGTTATTAAACATTAAACCTAAAGTTGATTATATCCCCGTCCCTTACCTCATAGGTCTTGCCTTCAAGCCTCACATGGCCTTTATCCCTTGCCACAACCATAGTCTTTGCCGAGATAAAATCATCAAAGCCTATAACCTCAGCCCGTATAAATCCCCTTTCAATATCTGAGTGTATCTTGCCTGCGGCTTTTTGGGCATTGGTGCCTTTAGTTATTGTCCATGCCCTCACCTCATCCTCGCCAACAGTCAAGAATGATATGAGACCAAGAAGGTCATAGCTTGCCTGTATCAATCTATTTAGGGCAGGTTCCTTAATCTTTAAGTCATCTAAAAATACCTTTGCCTCATCAGGGTTTAGTTGGGCAATCTCCATCTCTATCTTTCCACATAAAGAGAGCAACAGGAGGTCATCAACTTTTACCTTTCGACATTCCTTTATCTTTTCGATAAGCTCTTGCTCTCTGTCTGTATGCAAATCCTCCTCTCCTATATTCAAGAGAGTAACAGCAGGCTTTATAGAGATAAACTGTAATGGCTTTATTATCTTCTGCTCCTGGTCATCAAACTTGAGTTTTGAGAGGGGGAGCTCTTTGGCAAGGCTATCTTTACACCTCAAAAGGAGCTTTCTCTCGGCCTCAGAGGGGTTTCTATCCTTCTTCATCCTCTCCAGCCTCTTTTCAATAAACTCTAAATCTTCAAATATAAGCTCAAACTCCACAGCCTCAATATCAGCCATAGGATTAACCTCATTCATTGGATGAGGCACAGACTCATCAGTAAATGCCCTGGTCACATTGACAATAGCATCAGCATCCTTTATCAGGTCAAAGACCTTTCTATTCTGGTCGGCATCTTGTTTTGTGAGGCCAAGATAGTCAATGTATTCTACAGTAGCATAGGTTGATTTTTTCGGTTTGTAGATCTCCGAAAGCTTGTTAACCCTCTTGTCAGGCACTTTAACCACACCAAAATTTGGCTTCTCTATGAGGGTGGGATAGGCTGTGGTCTCCAGATGCTGTCCTGTCAGGGCATTAAAGAGGGTTGTCTTGCCAGAATTTGCCAGTCCGATAATGGCTAATTTCATATATAACTCAACTTTGCAAAAAATAGGGAATAAAAGGGGTCAATGATTCAAGGGTTCCAGGGCTACAAAGATTTGTAACACTTTAGCTACCTGAAGTAAAGATTAGCCAGAGGGCACAGAAGATCATTGCAAATTGCAAATTTAGCATTTATCATTTCAAATTTTCAAAGATAGCATTACCAGTCTCTATATTTCTTTCCTCAAATTTGCAATGTTAAATTTGCTTTTGTTAAATTTGCAATAAATTTATCTCCGTATCAACTGAACACTACCTGAACGGTTACCTTTATCTTTTATTACAAGGGCTGATTTGCTCAATTCAACCTCTTACCTCATCATAAGCCCTTTTTATCGCCTCAAGATTTCCCTTAATAACCTCAGGCTTGTCCTTAAACTTTTTTGCCATTTTTTTCTCTGTATAAGAGATGATGGTAGGGAGTGGAATAACCCCGGAGACCTTGATTAAGGCACCAAGCATAGGCGTATTGGGGATATTTTTACCAATGGTTTCAAGGGCTATAGAGGAGGCATCTACGGTGAATATTGTCTTTGTTGAAAGCCCCATCTCTTTCCTAAAATCTTCTGGTTTTTTCTCTGTGTTGACTAAAAGGCTTCCGTTTTCAGCCAGGCCTGCGGTCACATCTATTGCTGAACATAAGGTTGGGTCAAGGACAACTACTATGTTTGGATTGGTTATGCCACAATGCAAGAGAATAGGCTCAGAGCTTACCCTGTTAAAGGCTTGAACAGGCGCTCCCATTCTCTCTGGGCCATACTCTGGAAATGCCTGAACCCACTTTCCCTCATGCATAACAGCATCTGCAAACAACAAAGCCGCTGTCTTTGCCCCCTGTCCACCTCTACCATGCCAGCGAACCTCAATCATTTTACTCCTCCGCTCTTCTTTAATGACTATATTCTATTTAAGAACTTATGGCCTGTCAATCATTTTCTATAACAACTGATGTTATAAAAACCTTGCCTTCTTGCCTGAGACTTATATATACTTTTTGGTATGAAGATAATCTTTGGCAGGGAGGAGCTTTTGAACCTTGAGTATTCCTTAAAGAAGGAGTATCTTTTGACAAATGGCAAGGGAGGCTACTGCTCCTCTACCATTTTAGACTGCCACACCCGTAAGTATCATGGCTTACTTGTCCTTCCTTTCAGAAAGCAGGGGCTATTCAACCTCCTCTCAAAATTAGAGGTATCTGTTGTTTTTGACCACAAAGACCACCTACTTTCTACCAATAAATTTCCTAATATATTCCATCCAATTGGCCACCAATACATAGATTCCTTTGAGATAGAAGGCTATCCAACCACAAACTATCTTATTGGTGGGGTAAAGATTAAAAAGTCTCTGCTTATGCCAAAAGGAGGGGATAGTATCCTTATAAAATATGAGCTTGCTTTCGGAAGTAAAGCTGTTACCTTAAAGGCATCACCATTTTTAGCCTACAGGGACATCCATAGCCTAACCAGGGAGAATATTGACTTAAGACCAAGAACATACCTTGAAAAGAATGGGACCAAGATTGATCCATACAAAGGGTTACCTCCTTTATATATTCAAACATCTGTAAAGTCTATCTTCTATCCTGCACCCCATTGGTGGAAGAACCTTGAATATTTGAAAGAGAGAAACAGGGGCTATGACTATCAGGAGGACCTGTTTACACCTGGTGTTTTTGAGGTAAAGCTAAAGGAAGGAAAACCGGTTATCTTTAGGGCTGGCATTTCTCCAGCGCCAGGCAAGATAGAAAGAGAAGCAGAAGAAGAGCTAAAAAGGATAGATCAGGAGGCAGAAAGGTTTGCTAAAGAAAAAGAGCCATTAAAGACCCTAAAGATGAGCGCTGGTCATTATCTCATTGAGGATGAAAAGCAAGAAAGGGATATTATTGCTGGCTACCACTGGTTCAAACACTGGGGAAGGGATACGATGATCTCCCTTACTGGAATCACCTTAGCAAGGGGAGAAAAGGAGGCTGCCTTAGCTATTCTAAAGAGATATGCTAATTTCGAGAAAGATGGGCTGATGCCCAATTTCTTGGGAAATAATGGCACTAAAGCCTATAATTCTGTGGATACCTCCCTTTTATACCTCTGGGCTATCCAGAATTATATCCTCTATACCAAAGACAAAAAAACTGTTCAGGAGGAACTGATTCCTAAAGCCTTGAGAATAATCACATCCTTCTTAGAAGGAAGGGTGCCTATAGCTAAGATAGGAGAAGATGGGTTTTTGTATGCTGGCAGAAGAGATCTTCCTGTAACCTGGATGGATGCTATTGTTGGAGGTCTTGGTGTTACGCCGAGGGATGGTGCGGCTATAGATATTAACAGCCTCTGGTATAATGGCTTGAGTTTATTGGCTAATGATTTCAAAGAGGATTTAGATAAAAGGTTGTTACTCCAGATTGAAGGGGCAATTAAGCTATTTGAGGAAAACTTTGAGAGGCTCTTCTGGAATGAGGAGAAGCAGTCCTTAATAGATGTCTATAGACCAGATGGAAATATTGATAGTGCCATAAGACCGAACCAGCTCTTTGCTATTGGCTTGCCTTATACCTGCATCAGTAAAGATAAGGCAGAGAGGGTCATAAATACAGTGAAGAGTCACTTAGCTACACCTTATGGACTGCGGACACTATCTCCCCAAAACCCAGCCTACTTTGAAAATTATGCCGGTTCTTCTGAGATGAGGGACAGGGCATATCATCAAGGCACAGTCTGGCCATGGCTTATCGGCATATTTGCTGATGCGCTTCTTAAAGTCCAGGGCAAGAAAGAGACAAAAGAGTATATTCAGGAGACATTTGGAGAGCTTTGGGGACGGCACCTGCAAAGGTATGGTCTGCTTCATATCTCTGAGATCTTTAATCCCAGCCCGCCATATACAGCAAAGGGTTGTATGGCTCAAGCCTGGAGCATAGCTGAGGTAATAAGGACATTAGATAAGCTGTAAGTGGTAAACCAAAAAACTTATCCTTATATACTGAGAATAAATTAAGGTAACTGTTCAGGTAGCAGTTACTGATTTTGACTAAGATAGCACAAAGATTATAATTCATGAGCGATTACATTCGATGCCATTTTACAGTTTACATTTATTTTGTAGCGAAAAGTTTACAACTGGCTGAATGGTTACGAAAAAATGAAGATGAAGACTGTAGGTAGGAAGAAAATCTATAGGAAAGGATTTAGCGAAGGACTAAATAAGTTCTTTCAATTAACCATAGAATTCAGGAGGGATAAGGTTTTTATACCAGGAGGCATCTTTAGGTTTAAAAGCTTTGAGGAGGCGGAAAAGTGGCACAACAAGATGCTACGAGGCAAAACTCCAGACCACCAACAATAGAAGACTTATTATCTGTATGCCAGAGGCTTAATGAAGAAGAAGCAAAATACCTTCTTATTGGTGGCTTTGCTATGAACTATTATGGACTTACAAGGACAACAGAGGATATAGATTTACTTATCGATCCTTCGGCAGATAATATATCAAAAATCAAAATTAGCCTCTCATTTTTACCTGATAATGCTATCAATGAAATTGCCCTTGATGATGTAAGCAAATACGAGGTTGTCAGGGTAGCAGATGAGATTGTCATAGACTTACTGAAAAAGGCTTGCGAGATAACATACGAAGAAGCAGATATAGAATACTTTGAATTTAAGGGTGTTCGTATTCCTATTGCAGATTTATCTACAATGATAAAAACAAAACAGAGCATAAGAGAAAAAGATAAACAAGACCTTTTGTTTCTTATGACTATATTAGAAGAAAAAGAAGAAGATAATTAGAGCTGGGCGAGAAAAGACTAAAATTACTTTGAAAATGGAGGGAAGGCATGAAAACTTATACTACTGCCCTGTCTCCACTGATTTGATAGATAGTAACAATTTAACCATCCGAAGTGGAACTTTGGTAATCGGTAACCAGTGATCGATAATCGGTAATTATCTGATTTATCTTCTTTCACCGATTACTGATAACCGATCACCTTGTAGTTCATTTGGGTAAATAATTGTAATCCATCAGTTGAGTAGAGACAGAGCACTAGTGTTAGTCTGTGGTAAGAAAAGATTAACCACAAATGAACACAAATATTACGAATGGACATAAATGAAATTTAATAAAATTCGTGTCTATTCGTGTCTAAAAAGTTTTTCTGTAGTAAGATTAAGGAGGTAAAAATGAAGGTTTTAATGTTTGGTTGGGAATTCCCTCCATTTATCAGTGGAGGATTAGGTGTAGCCAGCCATGGAATCGCCAGCGGGCTGGTGAATAATGGGGTAGAGGTTACCTTTGTTATACCAACAAAGAGGAAGCAGGAGCTTGTCCCGGATATAAATATAAGATTGCTTGCCGCAGATGAGGTGGCTTTATCCCTTGCATTTGCCAAAACAACCAAAGAATATGAGGAGATTAAAAGCCAGATAGACCAAAAGCTCTTGCCGCTCTCTCCTTACTATACAAGTATCTCGCAAAGAGAGATGATTGAACATTTTTTTGGCAAGGTTGAGCAAATCTGGCCAGAGAAGAGAACTGTCCTTGACTTTGCTGGAAACTATGGTCAGGATATATTTTTGGAGGTTGGAAAATATAGTATCATTGGAAAATATCTTGGTGCAACAGAGGATTTTAATGTTATCCATGCTCATGACTGGGTAGCATTCCCTGCAGGAGTAGAGGCAAAAAATATAAGTGGAAAGCCTTTAGTTATTCATATCCATGCCACTGAGTTTGACAGAAGCGGAGAAAATGTCAATCAGTATGTCTATGACACAGAAAGGTATGGGATGGAGAATGCTGACAGGATAATTACGGTAAGTTATTACACGAGGAATATTATTATAAACCGATACGGAATACATCCAGACAAGATAGAGATTGTTCATAATGCTGTTGATAAGGAGACTCATCTTGCAAGGCTTGGAATTGTTGAAAGGCCACTTAAAGAAAAGATAGTCCTATTTCTGGGTAGGGTTACTATGCAAAAGGGGCCAGATTATTTTTTAGAGGCAGCGAACCTTGTTTTGAAAAGATTAAAGAATGTTAGGTTTGTTATGGCTGGTTCTGGAGATATGCTCCCAAAGATGATCAACAGGGCTGCTGAGCTAAAGATTACAGACAAGTTCCATTTCACAGGATTCTTGAGGGGGTTAGAGGTGGAAAGGATGTATGCTGTCTCAGACCTCTATGTGATGCCCTCTGTATCTGAGCCCTTTGGCATCTCTGCATTTGAAGCCCTTTTATACGATGTGCCGATTATCATTTCAAAGCGAGCCGGTGTAGCTGAGGTCCTAGGGGATGCGATGATGGTTGACTTCTGGGATGTGCAGAAGCTGGCAGATAGAATTATTGCCTTGCTCAGCAATGAGGCATTGGCACTGGATATGGTGAAAAGATGTCAGGCAGAGATTAAGGCTATTAGCTGGAATAGTGCTGGTGGCAAGATAAGAGATGTCTATCAATCGCTCCTCTAAGGAGATAACATTTTAGCCATTATGAAGTAACTCGGTAAAGTTCAATGTAAAATGTAAAATTAGTAATTAATCTTAAAATT
>JASEHO010000072.1 GCA_030018505.1 bacterium | reverse complement strand
TCCAATGGCTGTCCATCCTACCCAATTATATGAATCTGGGGCAAACATTATTCTTTTTCTATTCCTCGTAAGAATGAGACCAAGGTTTCCTGGAGAGATCTTTTTTGCTTACCTAATTGGCTACTCAATCATAAGGTTCTTTATAGACTTTGCAAGGGGTGACAGTCCAGAGGTTTTGTTTTCTCTCAAGCTCACCCAGTTTATCTCTTTAGCCACTATCATTATTGCCATATTTTTTATTCCGAGATGCAGAAAGAAGTATTGTAGCGGTCAGCAATCAGCCATCAGCTTAAAATGTTACAGGTAGTAGAGATTTGCAAAGGATGGGAAGAAGAGATCTTGTCCAAAGTGAGTTTTGAGCTTAAAAAGGGTGAGATTATAGCCATTATTGGCGCCTCTGGCTCTGGAAAGACAACCTTGCTCAATATCATTGGTGGCTTAATGAAGCCATCAAAAGGAAGGGTGCTCTTCTTTGGCAAGGATGTTCATTCTCAAAAAGAAAGCGAGCTAAATATCTTTAGAAACAAGAAGATTGGCTTTATCTTTCAAACATACAACCTTCTTTCCGGGTTATCTTTAATGGAGAATGTCTTGCTCTCATCAAATATAGCTGGCATAGACTCTAAAGATAGGGCAAAAAACCTCATCTCTTCCCTTGGGCTTTCTAAAAAAGAGGGAAGGCTTCCAGGGATGTTATCTTGTGGGGAGCAGCAAAGGGTAGCTATTGCTCGGTGTCTGATAAATGAGCCTGAGATAATCCTGGCTGATGAACCGACAGGAAGCCTTGATACCCAGACAGCAGACGAGGTCTTTTCCCTTTTGAAGGAAAAAGTAAAAGAAGAGGAAAGGAGTATGGTCATAGTTACGCATAACAGGAGATTGGCAGAACAGACAGATAGGGTATTTCTTTTGGAAAAAGGAAGGCTTTTTGAGAAATGTATATCCAAAAGCAACAGTCCTTACCAAAAACTTTTGTAACTATTTACCGATATCAAGGCTTTCAAGAAGACCGTTGCGTCTTGTATATCTTCCGTGGGGCAAGGGATGATCTCCGGTGTGTAGCGATAAAAATCAAAGATTGACAAAATATATACTATGATGATAAAGTTGACCTGGGGGTGATAAAGAATGGCTAAGGTAATAATTACTATGCCTGATGAATTTTTAAGCCAGGTTGACTTGGTTGCTGACAAAGAACAGAGGAGTAGAAGTGAGTTGCTAAGAGAGGCATTCAGAGCCTATGTGGGTGGAAAAAAAGATATACAAAGTATATCTTTACTTAATAAACCAAAGGTGCAAAAGGCTCTGGCTATCCAGAAGAAGATTCAGGAGAAACTAAGGGGTTCTGGTTGGAGTGGTACTTTAGAGATTAGAAAGTGGAGAGGCGAGATATGAAAAGATGGGTTCTTGATAGCTCAGTGGTAGTTAAATGGTTCAATATAGAAGAAAAGGACGCAGATAAGGCTTGTAGAATGCGGGATTTATTCCTTCAGGGAGAGATTCAGATAACTGTTCCTGAACTACTTTTCTTTGAGCTTTCAAATGCCCTCAAATATTCTTATAGACTCTCTAATGAAGAGATCAAAGAAGGGATTGAAAACATATTAGATATAGAGATAGAGGTTAAACCGTTTGATATGAAATTATTAAAGGCAGGTATTGATATGGCAGTAACTAAAGATATTACTGTTTATGATGCTTATTTTGTTGCCCTTTCTTTCTCTTTGGGGTCTTTATTTTTAACAGCAGATGAGAGGTTATGGCAGAAGACAAAAGGGTTTGAATTTGTCAAATTATTGAAAGAAGTATAGCAGAAAGTGAAGAAAAATCGGAACAGAAAAGTGGCTTCTCTTTGGAAATTAGAAATTAGAAATTGGAAATTGGGGGGAAACAGATACGATTTTCTTCTCTTTTCCTAATTTCTATTTTCCAATTTCAAATCTCTGCAAGAAATCAGAGGGAAAAACTTTTGAAAATGAACCGTCTCAAGTGTTACGAAAACTATTAAATGAGAAAACTTCCGCTATACAAGACAAAAGGCATTGTCTTATTGACCAGAAAAGCCAAAGAGGCAGACAAGAATGTGGTTCTCTATACATTGGACTATGGAAAGATGGAGTTCTGCGCCAAAGGACTACGGAAGATAAGGAGCAGATTGGGCGCAGGATTAGAGCCTTTTACCTTGACAGAGATAGCCTTCTGGTGGGGTGAGCAACTGGCAATTATCAGGGAGGCAAAGATTATTCATTCCTACTCTGAAATAAAAGAAGACCTCTACTTGATAGAATCTGCCTCGTTCTTAACAAGGACAGTAGATAGGCTCACCCAGCAAAATCACCCAGATAAAAATCTCTTTGCTCTTATTATCTCATCCTTCCTCTGGCTTTCTGAAGGACCAAATCCACTCATTAAGCCATTCTTCTCTCTTAAACTCCTATCCTTGCTTGGGCTTTTGCCGCAAATGAACCAATGTGTTTGCTGTCAAAAGAAGAAGGAGGAGGCAAAGGGATTTAGCTTAGAAAGGGGTGGGCTTGTCTGCGAAGCCCACAATGGAGATTCTTTTCCAGCCTCCCAGCAGGCAATCCATATCTTAAGCAGGCTATCTTCTCTAAATATACTTGCGGCAAAAAGGATAACCATTGCCGAAAGCATCTTTCGTGAACTTGAAGAGACCATAGAGAGATGGCTTAACTGGCAACTCTCTGCCTAATCTTCCTGCTGAACGCTTATGCTTTTGCCGATACAGCACTTATTAACCAAAAGTTCTCATGTTTTTGTAAAAGGGTTCAAGGATTCGAGGGTTCGAGTGATGGATTCCTTATGATTTTACTTGAATCCTTGATCCCTCGATCCCTTGAATCCTTATGTTTGTTTTATGGGAACTTTTGACTAATACCTGCTATAACTGATAAATTACCCACCCATAATAACTTCTTGACAGAAGTTGGCTTGAGATTATAATATACACTTTCTATGAAGATAACCATTAAACAATTGTTGGAGGCAGGGATTCATTTTGGACATCAGAGGAGTAAGTGGAATCCAAAGATGGCTAAGTTTATCTATAGCCTCAGAAATGATATCTATATTATTGACCTTCAGAAGGCACTTAAGGCATTGAATGAGGCAATGGAGTTTTTACAAAAGGTATCTTCTTCTAATGGTAGAGTTCTTTTTGTTGGCACAAAACGACAGGCACAGCAAGTGGTAGCTGAAGAAGCAGAAAGGTGTGGGGCTTTTTATATAGCTCAGAGATGGCTTGGTGGAACGCTCACTAATTTTGAGACCATAAGAAAGACCCTAATAAGGCTTGAGGAATTAGAGGATAGAGAGAAGATTGGGGAGTTTGAATTATTGACCAAAAAAGAGGCGGCATTATTAAGAAAGGAGAAAGATAAACTTACAAGGCTTCTCGGAGGAATAAAGGAGATAAAAGGGCTTCCTTCTGCTCTATTCATTGTTGATATAATGAAGGAGAGAATAGCTGTCGCTGAGGCAAGAAAGTTGGGCATACCAATAGTAGCTATTGTTGACACTAATGCCAATCCAGACCTTGTTGATTACCCAATACCTGGAAATGATGATGCCATCCGCTCAATAAAGTTGATGACCTCCTGCGCAGCAGATGCAATTATAGAAGGAAGGGGAGAAAGTGCAGGGGAAAGCCTAAAGACTGAAGGAGCAGGAGAATCAGTAGTGCCCCAGGAAGTAGAATCTGAAGAAGTAGGGTAACACTTTACCCATCTGAAGCAATAATCTCTCTGTAAGTGAGGGAAAAATTCAATGTAAAATGCAAAACTAACAACTATCAATTCAAAATTACTCCTCTTCTTCAAAAGCTAATTGATAATTGCTAATTGATAATTTTACATTGAATTCCCTTTTTACTTGGTTTGCTTTGCCTGGCTAAATAGTTACGAAGTAGGTCTTTAGAGAATAAAATCTGAGGAAGTAGAACCTGAAACATCAGAAGATAAGAATGAGGAAAAGCAAGATGAATATTGATGCTACTGCTGTAAAAACCTTGAGAGAGAAGACTGGCGTAGGAATGATGGAGTGCAAGAAGGCACTGAAAGATGCAGAGGGTGATCTGGAAAAGGCTATTGTTATTCTCCGAACACAAGGAATTGCCAAAGCAATAAAACTTTCGGAAAGAACTGCAAGAGAGGGGAAGATATTCTCCTATATTCATCATAGTGGAAAGATTGGCGTTCTTCTTGAACTGGGGTGTGAAACAAGTTTTTCTGCCAAGACACCTGAGTTTGATGAGCTTGGAAGGGAGCTTTGTCTTCAGATTACAGCCTCCTCTCCGCTTTATATAAGAAGAACAGAGATGCCTGAGGCTAACCTTTCAAAGGAGAGGGAAATTTACCAAAAACAATTAGAAGGGACAAATAAACCTCAGCAGATTTTAGAAAAGATAATAGATGGAAAGATGGAGAAGTTCTACCAGGAGACCTGCCTCTTAGACCAGCCATATATCCGCGACCCAAAACTTACCATAGAAAAGCTAATAGCGGAAAAGATAGCTAAAATAAAGGAAAATATCACACCCATCCGATTTGTCATCTTTAAGCAAGGAGAATAATAGGGCAAAAGAATCTTTAGGTTAAGAAAATGATTGAGGATTGGGACATCAATGTTGTTGTCCGTCAAGAGCTTGTAAAAGAGTGGGTTGATACTAAAAGGATAACCTTCAACACAATAGGTGGAGTAGTTCATATAAAAGGTGTTGTTATCTTCAAAAAAGCCTTAAAGGATGATCCGCTTATTGCTTCTATAGAGGAGAGGGCAAATACAGAGAAGAAAAGGTTGGCACACATAGAGAGAAAGATAAAAAAGATTTCTGGAGTAAAGGGTGTCAAGTTTGACTTGCAAGACTGGGCAAAGGTTGGTAATGAATGGAAGAGAAAAACAGGAGGTTAGCAAACTAAAAACTATCTATAACATTTATTATTTTATCTTAACTTTTCACTTTTAGTTTTTCATTTTTCACTTTCATAAGATGGAGCCGCCTTTATCCTTTCTCCTTTCTCAGATTGAGCCGCAAATTTTACAGACAAAAAGACTGGGTCTTCCTTCACACATAAAGCCATTCCTTTTAGCCTCCGTCATTAAAGACCAAAAAACCTGCTTAATTCTTACCGAAGATTCTGAAAAAGCCCAGCAACTTCAAAGGGACCTTTCCTGCTTTATCAAGGTATCTCTATTCCCAGAGACAGAGGACAAAGAGACAGCCTCTCTCAGAAAAGAGATACTTCTCGCTCTTTCTAAATCCGAACCCATAACCTGCATCTTTTCTCTTCCTGCCTTCTGCCAGTCTTTTCCAGATAAGACCTCTCTATACTCAGAGATACAGCTATCCCTTGACCAGGAGATAGACCTCATCCAGTTAGTAGAGAAACTTGTGGCGATAGGATACATAAGGAGAGAACATGTGGAAGAAAAGGGAGAACTTAGCTTGCGGGGTGGAATATTAGATGTTTGGCCAGTAAACTCTGAAGAGCCTGTTCGATGCGAGTTTTTAGATGATAAGATAGAGGGTATTCGCAGGTTCAATCCAGACACCCAATTATCCTTTCGTAAGTGTGCGGATTTTATTATCTGGCCCTGCCAGAATTCAAGGAGTGACAAGCTTAGTATCTTTGACTATCTTTCAGAGGAGGCTATTATCTTCTTGGATGAGCAAGAAAAGGGGTTAGAGATTGAAGCTAAGCTCAAAGAAAGAAGAACCTATTTTATCAACTCTTTAGAGCCGCCGATTATGCCCACATCTTCCATCCAAAAATTCTATGGCAAAGTAGAGACCTTTTTTGAACAGATAGAAAGATGGTTAAAAGAGAGAAAGGCCATAGTGGTCTGTGCTTATTATCCTGCTCAAGAAAAGAGGCTTAAAGAATTCCTGCTTGAAAAGGATGTGCTTGTGGTTACAGCCCCCTTATCTTGTGGGTTTGTCATAGAAAATCTTGCAGTCATAACCCCGGCTGAGATATTTGGAACACCCTTTTATCCATCAAAACCAGAGAAAAGGAGAAGATTCACAGAATTTATTGAGCTAAAGATTGGTGATTATGCTGTTCACACAACATATGGAATAGGCAGGTTTCTTGGTATCTCTACCCTATCAACAGAAAGGGGAATAAAGGACTTCCTTCTCCTTGAATACGCAAACGGAGATAGCCTCTATATCCCTACCGAGCGAATGGATAGGGTGGAGAGGTATGTTGGGCCAGCAGAGCCCCAGATGAGCAGACTGGGGAGAGGCTATTGGGATAAAACTAAAAGGAAGGTGAAGGAATCCTGCCTGCTTTTTGGAAAGGAGTTGATAGAGATGGAGGCTTTACGCTTGCTCCTTAAAAAAAAACCCTATCCAAAAGACACCTTAGAGCAGACAGAGCTTGAGGCAGGCTTTGTTTATGCTGAGACAGATGACCAACTGAAAGCTATAGAGGATATAAAGAATGATTTAGAGTCTGATAAGCCTATGGATAGGCTTGTCCTCGGTGATGTTGGCTTTGGAAAGACAGAGGTAGCTCTTCGGGCTGCTTTTAAGTCTGTTATCTCAGGCTTTCAGGTGGCGCTTCTCTGCCCAACCACCATTTTAGCTAATCAACATTATAAGACCTTTTGCCAAAGAATGGAGGCTTTTCCTGTCAATATTGGGCTTCTCTCAAGGTTTAGAACTGATAAGGAGAATAAGGAGACAATAGAAAGCTTGAAAAAATCCACAATAGATATTGTCATTGGCACGCACAGGCTCCTTTCAAAGGATGTTTCCTTTGCTAATCTTGGTCTGGTCATTGTTGATGAGGAGCAGAGGTTTGGGGTGGCTCAGAAGCAGAGGCTCAAAAAGATGAAGGAGCAAATGGACTTTCTCTCTTTATCTGCCACACCAGTTCCCAGAACCCTTTACCTTTCTATCTCAGGGATACGGCAGATAAGTATGATCAACACACCACCCTTAGGAAGACAATCAATAAAGACAGAGGTAGCAAAATTTGACACCAATCTCATAAAATCTGCGGTAATGAGAGAGTTGGAAAGGGAGGGACAGGTCTTCTTTGTCCATAACTCTATAGAGAGACTCCATGAGATGGAAGAGTTGCTAAAGAATATACTCCCAGGTGTTGAAACAAGAACAGCCCATGGAAGAATGAGAGAGCATCTCTTAGAGAAGAGAATCTTAGATTTTATAGAGAGAAAATTTGACATCCTTCTCTCAACATCTATCATAGAATCAGGGCTTGATATGCCCTTTGTTAATACAATTATCATCAACAATGCCCAAGCCTTTGGTCTGGCTGACCTGTATCAACTCAGGGGAAGGGTGGGACGAACAGATAGGTCTGCTTACTGCTACCTGCTTTACCCAAAGAACCTTCCCTTAAAAGAAGAGCAAAGAAAGAGAATGGCTGCCCTTTATGAGTTCGCTGAACTCGGCTCAGGGATGAGGCTGGCTATGTCAGACTTAGAGATACGGGGCGCAGGGAATATCTTAGGAGAGGAGCAATCTGGAAATATCAAGGCAATAGGACTTGGTCTTTATAGTGAGCTTCTAAAGGAGACAGTAGATAGCTTGCGTGGCGTAAAAAGCAAGATAAAACACTATGTAGCCTTTGATATTCCTTATGATGCCTTTATCCCTGCGACATACATTCCTGAGCAAGGGGATAGATTCTTCTTCTACAAGAGACTGGCCATAGAGAAGGCAGAGAAGGTAGCAGAAGAGATGAGGGATAGATTTGGCCTCCTTCCTGAACCTGTCCAGAGGTTGATAGAGGGGTATAAAAGGAAAAGGTAACCGTTCAGGTAGTGTCCGAAAGGATAATAAGAAATTTCACTAGCAAATTGC
>JASEHO010000071.1 GCA_030018505.1 bacterium | reverse complement strand
GTAGGTGAACTTTATGGACTGACTGTGGCACTCATCTTACGAACACTGGAGTAGAACAACGGTCTAAAGATAGAGATTTCCGAACATAAAACCTGAGAAACGCCTTTATTTACTTCAAAAGAGATACTGTTGGAGGAAGGAAAAGTCAAAGTGGTTATGTTTGGTTGTTTGCTACTAAAGAGATAAGTCTCTTCTTATACCGGAAGAGTTGCTTTAGCAAAAGTAGCCCAGAAGGTTTTGGTGATAAGGAACTACCAGGTGCTTTGGTAGTAGACCGATATTCAGGTTACAATAAAGCCCCATGTAAGATTCAATATTGCTATGCTCATCTTATGCGGAAGGGATGAGGATATAGAAAAGGAATTTCCTGTTAGAGAGGGATTTACGACCAACGGTAATTGATGCGAAAAGTAGTTTCAGTTCACAATCTGACAATGGTGCTCATACACGGGAGGTGTTGACGACTATATTTCATACCCTTAAAAAGCAAAACAGAGATCCGTAGATTTTTCTTGCAAAAGATGATTGCGTCTTGTAAAATTATTTTAACTAACTAAAATTAGGAGGAGATGAATGATAAAAAATAGTCTATTCAAAAAAGGAGCGGTAAGCCTTTTCTTCTTGTTGTTTGCCTCGCCTATCTTTGCCAGTGAGACAGCATTAGAGATACCGGAATTAACCACCAATCAATACTATCTACTAATGGGTGGTTTTTTTGTCTGTCTTTTGGGAATGTGTTTTGGTCTTTATGAATACCTCAAGGTGAAGGGTATTCCGGCCCATAAATCAATGCTGGATATATCAAATGTTATCTATCAGACCTGCAAGACATATTTGATTCAGCAGGGCAAATTACTGATTTGCCTTGAAATATTCATTGCTGTATGTATCACCTATTACTTTGGTGTTTTGCAGAATATGTCTCTTGATGGGGTTTTGCTCATCCTGGGCTGGTCAGTGATTGGCATACTTGGTTCTTATGGTGTGGCTTGGTTTGGCATAAGAATGAACACCCTGGCGAACAGCAGAATGGCATTTGCTTCTCTGGAGAATAAACCCATAAAATTAGTGGATATTCCGCTAAAGTCCGGAATGAGCATCGGGCTTCTCCTTGTCTGTGTAGAGCTGATAATGATGCTTGTAATTCTGCTTTTTATCCCTCGCCAATATGCTGGTGCCTGCTTTGTCGGTTTTGCCATTGGCGAATCTCTTGGAGCCTCAGCCCTTCGTATGTGTGGCGGTATCTTCACCAAGATTGCGGATATCGGCTCAGACTTAATGAAGATAGTCTTTAATATCAAAGAGGATGACCCAAGAAACCCTGGGGTTATCGCTGATTGCACCGGTGATAATGCCGGAGATAGTGTTGGGCCTACAGCGGATGGGTTCGAGACCTATGGGGTAACCGGGGTTGCCTTAATCAGCTTTATCGTCCTGGGTGTCTTTTCCGATTATCGGGCTGAACTAATTACATGGATATTTCTGATGCGCATCCTGATGATTTTAACCTCTATCAGTGCCTATTTTATCAATAAGACAATGGTTGAGGTGACAAATAAAGGAAAAGAGAAGGTTCATTTTGAGGATTGTCTCACCTCCTTAGTCTGGCTAACCTCTATTCTTTCCATCGTTGTCACCTTTATTGTGAGCTATTGGCAGCTCTCCTCGTATCCTGATAACCTCTGGATTAAGCTTTCGGTTATCATAAGCTGTGGAACATTGGCTGCTGCAATCATTCCTGAATTGGTCAAGGTGTTCACCAGTTCTAAATCAAGACATTGTCAGGAGGTGGTTACAGCAGCCAGAGAAGGCGGGCCCTCCCTTGGTATCCTCTCTGGTTTTGTCGCGGGTAATTTCAGTGCCTTCTGGATAGGGATGGCCATCTTTGGTCTGATGTCTATTGCTTATTATACCAGCACCTTGGGACTGGATGGATTTATGGACTATTCTTCTATCTTTGCCTTTGGCCTGGTTGCTTTTGGCTTCTTAGGGATGGGGCCGGTAACTATTGCTGTTGATAGCTATGGCCCGGTTACGGATAATGCCCAATCAATCTATGAGCTTTCCTTGATTGAATCCCTTCCTAATATCCGCCAGGAGATTAAAAAGGATTTCGGGTTTGAGCCAAACTTTGACACAGCCAAGCATTATTTGGAAGAGAATGATAGCTGCGGCAACACCTTTAAGGCAACAGCAAAGCCTGTCTTGATTGGCACAGCAGTTGTTGGTGCAACCACGATGATATTCTCTTTAATCTTGCTTTTGAAAAAAGAGTTGGGGGTTGAACCTGAATCTATCTTGAATTTACTCAATCCTTATACCTTGCTGGGTTTCTTATGTGGTGGAGCGGTTATCTACTGGTTCACTGGCGCTTCTTGTCAGGCTGTAACTACAGGCGCCTATCGGGCTGTGGATTATATAAAGAAGAATATAAAATTGGATGATAAAGCGACCCTTAGCGCTTCCACAGAGAGCTCCAAAGAAGTGGTCAAGATCTGCACCCAATATGCTCAGGCCGGGATGTTTAATATCTTTGTGGCAATTTTTTCCTTTACTTTAGCCTTTGCTTTACTGTCCAGTCCAGTTCATTCAAACGAGCCAGCCGCATTCTTCATCAGCTATCTAATTGCTATTGCTGTCTTTGGTCTATTTCAAGCAATCTTTATGGCTAATGCTGGGGGTTGCTGGGATAATGCCAAAAAGGTAGTTGAGGTTGACTTAAGAGAGAAAGGCACACCCTTACATACAGCGACTGTTGTTGGAGATACTGTTGGCGATCCCTTTAAGGATACCTCATCTGTGGCTTTGAATCCCATCATTAAATTTACGACCCTTTTTGGGCTTTTGGCTATGGAGATAGCTATTGCTGAGGGTATGCGAGAATATGCCAATCCTGTGGGAGTTGCTTTCTTAATTATAAGTTTTATCTTCGTCTTAAGGTCGTTTTATTCTATGCGAATTCCAAAAGAAAAATGAAGAGTGAAAAATTAGGGATGGTTCATTTTATCGTTTTTCCTGTGATTTCTTTTTAGAAATTGGAAATTAGAAATTGGAGAAAGCGTAAGAATTTAACTTCTAATTTCCAACCGCAAGCTTTCACGCTAAAGTGAACCGTCCCAAAATTATTTGTTTTTAGTTTTTAACCTTTAGTTTTATAGAGAGGGATAAAATGGATTTAGTCTCAGTGCTTGGAATAATTGGTGGGATTGCGGCTTTGATTGGGGCTATAATGCTTGAGCATGCAGAGATTGTCGGTTCAGGGTATTTCAATATTCCTGGAATAGTTATTATTGGCATTGGAAGCTTATGTGCAGCCTCTATGTGTTATCTTCCTGAACATGTGAAGAAGTTCCCAACATATTGCAAGCTTGTCTTTAGTCATCCCAATTACGAAGCAGGTGAAATCATTGAACAGATGATTGAGTTTGCTCAGAAGGCAAGAAGGGAAGGGCTTTTATCCCTTGAAGCAGACCTGGAGAAGATACACGACCCATTCTTCAAGAAGGGGCTTCAATTGGTTGTCGATGGTATTGACCCAGCCTTGATTCGTGCTGTCTTAGAGACAGACACGGCTGGCATGGAAGAACGGCATAAGGTCGGAGAGAGCTACCTAATGGCTATTGGCGGTATTGCTCCAACTATGGGTATCTTAGGGGCTATTATGGGTCTGGCTGGAGCTTTGGCTAAGATGGGCGGCGGCGATATTATGAAGACTGTCAACTCATTAGCCATTGCCTTTATTGCTTCATTTTATGGTGTAGCTGTAGCCAACCTTGTCTTTATCCCTATGTCAACAAAACTTGGAACTATAAACAAAGAAGAGATATTTGTGAGAGAGATTACCATAACAGGTGTCCTTTCTATTCAGGCAGGAGATAACCCGAGGATTGTAGAAGAGCGGCTCAGAGCCTTTTTCCCGCCAACAGGCTTCCCTGTTAAAGCCAAAGAAGGAGCAGCACCTGCGAAATAAAAGTGAAAAACTAAAAGTGAAAAACGAATAATTTTGGGACGGTTCATTTTCGAACAATTTTTGGAGTGCATCATCCGTGATGATGCATTTGCATTGACACGGTCAATGCACTCCAAAATACACTCCAAAATGGTCAATGCACTCCATATTTATCAATATGCAAGATTTCAAACAAGAGCGAACCATTCCTAATTTTTAACTTTTCATATAATGGCAGAAGCAGCAGAAGAAGCCCCTAAAAAAGAGAAGAAGGAAGAGAAAAAATGTGAGACAGCAGGTGGTTTGCGTTGGCTTATCACCTATGCTGATATGATCACCCTGCTTTTGGGTGTCTTCATCATCCTTGTCGGTAGCTCAAGCATTGAAACTCAAAAGTTTAAGGAGATGTCCTCTGCCTTCAGTCGGGTCTTTTCAATCTTTAAGGGAGGGGGTGGGGAGAAGATAGAGACAAGGGAGAAAAAGGAGCCTATTCCAGAGAAGAGTGGGTATAGGATTCCAGGTGTTACTGTCCCAAAGCAAAGGTTCATTGAGCAGATAGAGAAGGGATTTAAGGAGGAAAAGACATCTGGAAAAGTGGTGATAATGCCCACAGAGGAAGCGATAAGGGTGAGTTTTTCTGATAGGCTCTTCTTCAAGAAAGGCTCTGACCAGATTGTCCTTGGTTCAGAGAAGACCCTGAGTAAGATTGAAAACCTTCTCTTTTCAACCAACAGTAATATAATTATTGAAGCTCATACAGACCAAAGCAATCCAGAGAAATTTAGAAGCAACTGGGAGTTATCAGCGAGGAGGGCAACGGCACTTTTTTGCCTTTTAACAAAGAAGGCAACAGCAAAAGGGATTCCCCCTTTAGAATTTGAAAAGAGATTTGAGGTAGTAGCCTTTGCTGATACACAACTTGCTGTCCCCTCAGACCCATCATCCTATAAGAACAACAGGGTTGATATGGTGATTAAGTATAAATAAAAATGGCAAAGAAGAAGAAGAAAGAAGAGCATGAGTGTGAGACAGCAGGTGGCTTGCGTTGGCTGATAACTTACGCTGATATGATCACCCTGCTCTTAGGTGTCTTTATCATTCTGGTCGGAAGTTCAGCCATCACTGAGTCAAAATATGAGGCTATGACACGGTCATTCTCCAGGGTATTCTCCCTTTTCCCTGGGTCAGAGGAGAAGGGAACTATGCCTGGAAAGGGTGGGGCTGTATTCCCACAAAAGACAGGCGCCCAACCTGAAACCCCAGAAGCTACATACAAAAAGCAGGTAGCTACAGCTTACAAAGAGCCTTTCACTTTAGAAAAGGTGACGAATATCCAGACAAGAAGAGGGCTTATCTTTAGGATTCCCAATACCCTCCTTTTTGCCCCAGGCTCAGACCAGCTGCTTTCCAAGGGCTTCAGTGAGCTTGATAGGATAGCCAGGTTTATAGAAAGGGTGCCCAACAAGATAAAGATTGAGGGACACACAGACGCTACACCTATTCAAACAAAGGAGTTTCCTTCAAACTGGGAGCTATCTATAGCCAGGGCAGATTCAGTCAGGCAATACTTCTTTGACCAGACAGCAAAGAGGATGCCACCAGAAGAGTTTGAGGTTTACAGAAAGAGGTTTTCTGTCTCTGGGTTTGCTCAGTTTAAGCCTGCAGTGGATGACCCTACCTCACCTGAAAATAGAAGGGTTGATGTGATTGTTACAGCCCAGAGCGAGGCTGAGATACAGGAGAAGATCCTCTCTGAATGAGTAAAGCAAAAACCATCCTAAAAAGTGTGTTTGGGTATGAGGAATTAAGCAAAGAGATTTAATGAAAACAGAAAGGCTCTTGGGCATAATCCTGCTACTTAAGTCAAGGAAAAAGCTCTCTGCTCAAGATATAGCTAAACTCTTTGAGGTTTCAGAAAGAACCATTTATCGGGATATAAACTCCTTGAGTTTGATTAAAGTGCCTATAGTCAGCCTACCAGGCCCTGGTGGCGGATATTCTTTGATGGAAGGCTATAAGATAGACCCAGCCTTTTTCACCAAAGATGAAGCCCTTTCCTTGTTTTTAGGAGGAAGGGTGGCAGAGCAAATTGAACCAGGAACAAAGATAAGGAATGCCCTGCTAAAGATTGAGTCCATCCTGCCAGAGGAGATTAAGAAAGAGATAAATCTGGCAAAAGAGACCGTTCTGTTTGATATGAAAGGTTGGTTTGAGAAAAAACCCGAAACCTACCTACAGTCTTTACAAGAAGCAATAACAGATAAAAGGCAGGTTGATATTCTCTATCCAAACCAATGCCAACTGATGGATGAAAGACGGATGATTGATTCTTATGGTCTTATCTATAAGGCAGGTGTCTGGTATCTTGTGGCCTTCTGCCATTTACGGAAAAGCCTTAGAACCTTCAGGGTTGATAGAATAAAAAGATTGGAATTGCTTAGCTCTAATTTCAGGCAGCAAGAAGGGTTTGATATTGCCGAATATTGGAAACAGACTGTTATAGGTTATGAAGAGAAAAAGGGAGAATATCCTATCAAGATACGGATAGAGAAGAAGATGGCTAACATTGTGAGAAGATACATCTGGCAGGGTGAACCAGTCAGTAATAGTGATGATGGTAGTCTGATCTGGCAGATGGAGACTGATAATTTTGAGTATGCCCTTGCCTTTACGCTATCTCTCGGATGCTACGCAACTGTCTTAGAACCAGATGAACTGAAGAAAAAGGTGATTGAAGAGGCAAAAAAGATAATCAGCCTTTACAAAAACTGACATACAGTTGTCAGGAATAGAGGGTATAATATACCTAAAATAAATAGGAAAAAGAGAGGGAAAGGATGTCCTCCTTAAAGGCAAGAGATATTGGTGATGGAAGAAAAACAAAGGATTCTCAAGGATTTGATGAGCCTTAGAAACATTGGTCCAAAAATGGCAGAAAGGCTTTATCAAATAGGGATTCGCTCAAGTTGCGAACTTAAGCAACATCAACCAGAAGAGCTCTATGAGAGGTTAAACGAATATCAAGGCTTTCAAGAAGACCGTTGCGTCTTGTATATCTTCCGTGGGGCAAGGGATGATCTCCCCTGGTGGGTGTGTAGCGATAAAAATCAAAGGAGGTGATGGAAATGGAAGGGAAAAGATGTAGAGACTAAAAACCACTACAAGCCCATTGATGATGAGAAAGAAGGTAACTATTTAGCCAGGCAAAGCAAACCAGGTAAAAAGGGAATTCAATGTAAAATTATCAATTAGCAATTATCAATTAACATTTGAAGAAGAGAAGTAATTTTGAATTGGTAGTTGTTAGTTTTGCATTTTACATTGAATTTTTCCCTCACCGATAGAGATTATTACTCAAGATGGGTAAAGTGTTACAAAAGGAGATTGTTTTGGTGTAGAGGTTTTGGGCGACAGAGACCGAAGCTACAGCCTAGAGAAATTTAGGTGGCAAATTCTTTGAAAACAAAAAAGATAAGGAGGTGTAGAAATGAGAGTAGGAAGGATGTTGATTGCGGGAGTAGTTTCCATGATAGTGGGAACAATATTAGGGGTAGTAACCTGTGGCTGGCTCTTTAACTGGGTATATAGCCTGGAGCCAACCGATATATGGAAACCAATGGCCGGCCCACCACCCATTTGGTTCAATGTGGCAAATTTGATCCTAGGCATAATTCTGGCCCTGGTCTATGCTTTGCTGTATCGTGGTATTCCTGGTAAAGGTATTGTCAAGGGATTGGTCTTTGGACTGTTTGTTTGGCTGGTCGGAACTTTACCAGGGATGCTTTCAACCTATACCTTTATGAGGGTAGCTACAACTGTAGTCATTTACTGGACAATCCTTGGTCTGGTGGCGTTGCTGGTAGAAGGGATAATCATTGCCGCAATCTATGGAAACCCTGAAGGAGGAGATGAAAATGAGTGATAGGAACTTAGCGCCTGTGTGTGGGCTCTATTGTGGGGCCTGCGGATACTTTGGGAAGCAATGTCAGGGATGTGG
>JASEHO010000070.1 GCA_030018505.1 bacterium | reverse complement strand
CAAAGGTGATTGTACCAACAGAGGAGGAGATGATGGAGTTCTATATTCCTCATAAAGAAAAGGGATTCTATCAGAAGTTAGTTGAGTTTATGAGCAGAAAACCCTCCCTTGCACTTCTCTATGAAGGTGTTAATGCGAGGGTCCAGATACGCGAGACAGCCCTTTCTCTTGTCAGATTAGTCTATACTGATAATATTACAGAAAATACCATTCATACATCAGATACACCAGATGACTTTATCAGGGAAAAAAGGGTCATCAACTTTGCAGAGAATCCACTTTATTGAGAAAGAAAAGGAAAAAGAGGCTGTAGGTATCATCTTTTCTGAGACAACAACAGGTGGGATAAGAAGGAGTGTGGTTGAAAGGTGGTTGCTGGAAAGAAAGAATGAGATGCTCTCTACAGAGCACGGAGATGTTTCAGTGAAGAGATTAGGGAATAAGGGTATTCTTGAGTATGAAGATATAAAAAAAATAGCCAAAGATAAGCAGATTCCACTCATTACTTTGATGAAGAAACACAGCAATTCTAATTATGGAGTGCATTGACCGTGTCAATGCATGCATCATCACGGATGATGCACTCCAAAAGATAGGAAATGAGAAATTGCTGGAAGAAACATTGACAAATAGCCAAGGAGGGATTAAACTTAATAGGTGGTAAAATGGCAAAAGAAGATGCTATCAAAAGATATAAATTAAGCATAGTTGAACAACTTATTAACTTCCTGTTGTGGGGGAGTGTCCTGATCTTTACAGGGGCTGTTCTGGTGAGTTATTATAAAGAAGGAGACCTTCTTACCGAGCCACTTGTCCTCTTTCTGCTTCTCCTTATTTTAGGATATAATATAGTCATAAGGACAGAGAGAACAAGAAACTTTCGAAGGAGGGAGAGGCTTTCCTATCTTACTCAAGTCTCTCTTTCTTTGGCTAAATCCCTTGATATAGAAGAGATAAGAAGGATTTCTGGAGAGGCTGCGCTTCTTTTAACAAAGAAAGGCTCAGCCTGTGTGATTGAACAGGTAGATGGAGAAGGCGTTCTTTCTCCAAGGTTTTATTTAGGGTTATCTTCCCCTCCAACTAACGAGTTTGGGAAAGAGGTTTTGAAGAAGGGATCTCTCTTTGAGGAAAAAAGACCATCATATAAGATTGGCTTACCTTTGATCTGCGGGAATGATATTATTGGGACGCTTGAGGTTTATCTTAAAAAGGGTATTATAAAGATAGAGGAGAAGGAAGCGCTTACTATCCTATCCTCTTACACAGCTCAAGCCTTAGTTAATGCCGCTTCTTATGAAGAGACTGTGTTGGCTCTAAAGAAAGAGAGGGCTGGTTTGCTTGCTGTTTCAAAGGTTGACAGATCTATCTCTGAGGAGAGGCTCAATCTTTCTGAACAACTGAATCTCATTCTAAAAGAGTCCTTTAGGGCAGTTAGTTCGACAAAGAGCGAGCTATGGATTGCTGAGGATGATGAATTTTCCTGTCTTACAGTCTATCCGCTCGTTGATATGGTTTATGGGGTAAAGACAAAGATAGGAGAAAGCCTTATCGGTCTTTGTGCTGAGTCTCAAAGACCAATAAATTGTGCGAATCTCTCTGTTGAATCTAAATTTGTTGACCATTTGAAAAGAAATTTGGTTACAGGGCTTTATCTTCCGCTTGTCTATCATAGGAAGGTAGTTGGTGTGATGGCTCTCTTTAATAAAAAGCAAGACCAACCCTTTTCTGATGATGATATTCAAATATTGGACGGGCTATCTACTCAAGCAGCTATTGCTATTTATCAGGCAAAAACCCATGCACGGCTCAGAAACATCGCTTCTTCTCTTGTAGCTTTATACGAGATAAGTAGATCCCTGGCTGAGGGAAAGGTGCTGGACGATGTGCTTCAACTTATCTTGAAGAAGGGTTGTGAACTCTTTTCCTGCGAGAATGGCTCTATTATGTTGCTTGAGGAAAAGATAGGGGAGCTTACCATTAAGTCTGCTATAGGATTATCAGAGGAGATAATAAAGACCACTAAGAAGTATATAGGGGATGGCTCTATTGCAGGTTGGGTAGCCAAGGAGAGAAAGCCATTAATTCTTCACGGCAAGGTGGCTGATGAGAAATTTTCTTCAGTGAAGGAGAAGGTGAAGGATGCCCTGTGCGTGCCTATGATTGCCAAGAATAGGTTAGTAGGAGTCTTTTCTTTGAGTAATCGCAAGGGTACAGGTCTTTTTGCTCAAAGAGATATGGAGCTTCTTTCCACATTAGCCAATGAGGCAGGATTGGCTATTGAAACAGCTATACTTTATGATCTTGCCCAAAAAAGGATAAAGGAGCTTCTTGGGATAAAGCGGATAGCTGCTGAGATGATCATCACCCGGGATCCAAAGGAGGTAATAGGCAGCTGTCTTGATATTGGTCGGGAGGTATTTGATGCTGAATACGGTTGGTTCTTTATCCGAAAGAATTCTAAATATTCCTTCCATTCTATCAGAGGAAGGAGGAGGATGGATGAGCGTGATTTTGCCCATATTATTTTTGGAGACAAGACTGTGGAATGGGTTGGAGAAGAGCGCGAGCCTTTAATTATTGATAATGCTGAAAATGACCCAAGGTTTACGGTGATAAGGGGAATGAATGTTAGTACTATTTTAGCTGTTCCTGTTCTTAAAGAGGATAATGTCTTAGGGGTTGTTCAGTTTTTGAATAAACTGCCCTACTTTACTAAGGATGATATCAGGACAGCTCAGGTTTTGGCAGACCAGATGGCGATTGCTATGGGTAATGCCGAGCTTTTTGAGGAGGCAAAGAGAAGGGTTTTTGAGCTTTCAACCCTGAACCAGCTGGTCTCAACAATGGTTTCCACAACTGATATTGCTGAACTTTTACCGAAGGTTGTGGCTTTGTCCTCTAAGGTGATGAGGTCAAAGAAGTGCTGGATTCATTTTATTGAGGATAAAGAGCTTATCCTTTCTGCAGAGATAGGTTTGAATGATCTGGAGAAGAAGAGGGAGTCCAGCCTCTCTCTTCATAATGGAATTGCTGGGTTTTGTGCAGGAGAAAAAAGAGGCTTACTTATTTCAAACCTAATGGAGGATACGAGGCTAAGCCTTAAAGATAAACAGATGTATAAGCCAGTCTCATATCTTTCCTGTCCTATTATGAGCAAGAATGAGATAATAGGTGTGATATCCTGTTCTGATAAGATAGGTGGCGGATATTTAGAGGAGGATTTTTCTCTCTTTTCTACCCTTTCGTCTCAGGTAGCCATTGCCATTCAGAATGCCTACCTTTATTCTGACCTTGAAAAGCAAGCAAAAGAGACATTCAATACCTTTTCTGAAATCATTGGTTTAAGGCATTTTCATCTCAAGGGTTATGCTGATAATGTGGCAAACCTTTCTTTTACCTTAGCTAAGAGAGCAGGTCTTGGAATAGAAGAACAGGAGAGGGTAAGGGATGCGGCCAGGCTCTGTGATATTGGAAAGATTGGAATTGAAGAGGCGCTTCTCAAAAAATCTGAAGTGGAGCTTTCAGAAGATGAATGGCTAAAGATAAAAAAACATCCTTTGGTAAGCTGTCAAATTTTGCGAACACAAGGTTTTCTTAAACCAATCCTGCCTATTGTCTATCATCACCATGAGAGCTATGATGGCACAGGCTACATAGACGGTTTATCAGGGGAGAAGATTCCCATAGGCTCAAGGATTATTGCTATTGTTGACTTCTACTACAACCTTCTTGCCAAAGGAGAGACGGACAGTGCAGTGAAAGAGTTTCTAAGAGATAGGGCAGGTGCTCAGTTTGACCCAGAGCTTGTTTCTGTATTTATAAATAAAGTCTTAACAGAAGGAGGAAAATAATGGCTGAAAGGCTTTCTATCAGAAAGTTTTTAGAAGGGATAACAGACTCTATGGTGAGGACAGAGCTTATTCTTTTCTTTCATCGCAACCAATTTGCTATGGATGTCTCAAGCAATATTGCCAGATGGATAGGAAGGGATGTGAGGGCAGTGGAAAAGGAGCTTGACAACTTGGTTGAGCAGGGGATTTTAGATAAGATGGGCGATGGTCCTTCGGCTATCTATTCTTACACCCAGGAGATTGAAACCATAGAGGTGATTGATCGCTTCTGCCACGAGCTTACACTTGGTAGGGAGAAGGTGAGAAGGGCAATGGATCATTTGCGAACCGCAGAATAAACTGAAAAACTTTATCTTGGATAAAGGATTTTTTCTTCATCCGAGAGAAAGCTTTGTGCTGTTTCTCCTTTAGGCAAGACATGGACAATATGGGCTTTATTTAAGGCAATGAACTGAGCCTTATAGACAATATCATTTCCACTAAGCGAATACACATTTACATCAGTTAGGGCAATAAAACTTTTGACACCAGCGTTAAGCTCATCTAATACTCTTGCACCTCGATATGTGTACATTCTTCCCTCTAATCTGTGGTGGAGAGTATAGACAATCACTTCATGCCGAGACTTATCTAACTTCATAGTTTTTAGTTTATCAAAAAAAGTTTAATAATGTCAAGGAAAATTTACTTAGGAAAAACTTTTGAAAATGAACCATCCCAACATTACTTTATCTGTGCCTTGGCCATAGCAAGATATTCAGCAAAGGTGGGGTTATTTGGCTCTAATTCTACTGCTTTTTCTAAAACTCTGACAGCATCTCTGAACCTTCCGTTAGCGCCATAGGCTGCACCTAATGCACCCATATAGCTGGCATTTCTCGGGTCAAAGTCTAAAGACCTTTCAAGACCAGCTATAGCTTTATCCATTTCACCCTTTTGGAGCCAGTATTGGCCCAAGTCTGCATGATAGTAAGAGTAGCTATAGAGTATCTCTTTTGCCCAAACATCCTTATTTGCTTTTCTTTCAAATACGCCTCTGTAGCTATACCAATGTTCCTGTTTGGGTCTATCTTCTACACCTATTCCCATTCCCAATCTATAAACCAAGCCATCCTTCTTAATTCTGTCAAGATACGGCACATCTATTCTCTCATCAGGTCTGAAGAAGGTATAATAGATGGGAAATTTCTCTTTATTGCAAGAGATAATAGCCTTCATCACATCCTCATACATCCCATCAACCAATGTTGTTTTTACTAAAGGGTGAAGGTCTAAAATCTTCTGGACAAACCATGGTCTTCGTAAGAAATGTATCGGAAAACAAGCCACATCCTCTCTCAGATTCTCAACATTCTGGTGATACCAAAGGGGAAAGACATCAAGGTCTATCCGGTTAAAGAGAACTGTCTTTTCTGGCAGGTCCTTTATCAGATTCCTGCCAAAATCATAGGCAAAGTAATAACGGCTATAGTCTGAGGCTTTCCAATGAAGCAAAAGCAAGAAAAGAGATGGGATAAGGGCTAAATGTTTTGGTAGCTTCTTTAGAAGATAAAATATGCCTCCGGCGATAAATATTGTCAGGCAAATGAAGGAGGGAAGGTGGTATGCCTCCATATCAACAAGTTCACTTATCTTGGAATAAACAGTTATGCCAAGGATTGTATTGACCATGATAGTGATGAGAAAAAAATAAAAAAGCCTTCTGTATCTTCTGAAAAAAAAGATGCTGCCAGGTAGGCTAATGATGAGGATAAAGACCGTGAACTGGCGAAAGACCACCTTTACTAAATGCTCCTTAAAAAAGCCCAATGTCTGGAGTGCGTCTGTCTTAAACATCTTTTCGTGAGCCATACCTATGAAGGCATAGTCAAAAAATTTAGAAATGGTATTTGGCTTTCCCCAGTCTATCACCGGGTTTCCTGTAGCTCTTATCGGAAGATAAAGATAAACAGATAGACCAAACAGGAAGAGAAGGAGGAGGCTGACAATATGCTTTCCTATTGCCTTTTTGTTTGTAATAAAAACAAGGTATAGAAGCGATGGACCAAAGGTCGTTGCCAACATATGATTAGAGACAGCAAGCCCATAGACAAAGGCAAGGAGAAAAAGCAACCTGGCGTCTCTCTTTTTCTCCCACAAAATAACGATAAAAAAGCATAAAATTACAAATAGACTGAGCAAAGAATACATCTTCACATAACCAGATATATTCCAGAATGTAGAGGAGAAGGCGAAAATAAGGGATGAAGAGAGGCTGATGATCTGGTTTTTAAGAATCTGATAAAGAATGAGATAAAGGAAAAAGACGCAGGAAGAGGCGATGACAGCAGTAAGAAAGCTCATCCTCATCCCAATGTTGGCAATAGGGATATAGGAGATTAGATGGGTTATCAAGGTGTATAGGCAATAGCCAGAGGGATGGGCAAGACCGAGTATCCAGCCACAGGCAATATGGTCGCCACTATCACCAAAGGTTAAGGTTGACGGAATGGTAAGGAGATATATGATGTATGGAATGAATAGAGCCAAAAGTTTTATCATAGTTCAGCCCGCATAATCACAGCATCCTCTTTCCCTTCATAATACCCCTTTCTGATGCCAGTCTCATAAAAGCTAAATTTATGGTAAAGAGAGATTGCCCTTGAATTTCCCTTTTCAACCTCAAGAAATGCCTTCTTTGCCCCAAGGCTCTTTGCCTGCTTAAGTGCCCATTTGAGCAACTCCGAACCTATGCCCTTTCCCTGTCTCTCTTTTGTGACAGCCAAATTTACCAACTGCATCTCATCCTTTACCTTATAAAATCCAAGATAGCCTACAACCTTTCCTTCTTCTTTGGTAACATAAAATTCTGAGCCTTGTTTTATCTCCTCTGCAAAGCTCTCTCTTTGCCAGGGAAAAACAAAGACCTCATCTTCTATGGCCAAAACAGAATCAAGGTCATCCATCTTCATTCTCTCAATCAAGATACCCATAGACAAGCCGGGAAGACTCCTTATCTCTTTTGAGAGCTATGAGTCCTAAAAGCGCAACATTTGTTGCCTGAGGAATATTATGAAAGGAAGGAGAAAAGAAGGCATAGTCGGCCAATCTCTCCTTTATTCTATCTTTATATGCAGGAACACCAGGACCTACAAACAGGGTCTTTTGGTCTATTAAAGGAAATAGGTTGGAGAGGTTACAGGTAATATGCTCAGAAACCCTTCTTTGTTCTCTATACAGGGCGATATGAACCTTATCCTTTCTTCCATCAATGATAGAGCAGACCTGCATACCTTTCTCACGAATATTATAAGAGATAACATCCGATGTCAGGACCCCTATTACTGGAATATCCAGGCCAGCAGAAAGACCATGAGCCGTTGCATATCCCACCCTTATTCCAGAAAATGAGCCAGGTCCAGTAGAGACAGCAATAACTGAAGTCTCAGATAATTTTATGCCTGAAAGGTTAAGGATATGGTCTATTTCACCTATAATCCAGGAGGAGTGTCTGAGGTGTAGAGAGGAATAAAAGGATGAAGCCAAAACCTCTTCTTCAGAGACTAAGGCTAAACTTCCTGCAGTCGTTGAGGTCTCAATGCCAAGAGCTATCATTCAAGACCGTAGGTAGAGTAAAAAACCCCTTGTGTATCTTTATCCAGAGAGTTTACCCTTAAGGAATGGCTTCCAACATGATACCACCAGCCACCATCGTTTGTAATAGTCTCATGATCAGGAGTTTCATTTGTGTAAATCGTCTTGCTCCTCTTGTTTGTTGTGGTTACACCCTTTCTCAAGATAACATAAGGAATTGTCTCTATGTAGCTTGGAACTAATGCTTTAGCTAAATCAGACCCTCCCATTTTTCCAGGAGGATTACCATCTCCAGCCAAATCATGAGATGGCCATTCCTCCTCGTCTCCATAGTATGTCGCAATTGCCGTCTTCATGCTATTCAAATTAGCCTTTGTCGCATCCTCCCTTGCCTTATCTATCATCTTTGTTGTCTGTGGAAGGAGGATGGCTAACAGTATCCCTATGATTACCACCACAATCATTAGCTCAGTCAAGGTAAATCCTTTTTTCATACCTTAATTTTACCCCCTTTCTTCTATTATGTCAAATTGTTTTTTTGAAGTTATCGGAATGGTTCACTCTTGTTTGAAAGCTTTTAGACGACGGCTAAAAATATCTCTTACACCGTGTAAGAAAAGGAGATAAGGAGATTATGGGGATATTGGAGAT